>JASHWN010000419.1 GCA_030044035.1 Xanthobacteraceae bacterium | reverse complement strand
AGGCCGAGCACGCGCCCCCAGGCTTGCCATTCGGCGACGACGTCGTCGCTCTCGTTGGCGGTGAACAACGGCAGCGACAGCGCCGGATCGCCGTGCTCCAGCACCACCGCGATCGCGCTCGGCATTTGCTCGGTTTCGCCGATCAAGTGGATCGCCACGCCGCGGAAGCCGACCACCGGCAGGTTGAGCGCCATGCGCATGCCGCGCACCGAGCGGCGCAGCACCACCCGCTCGCGATGCAGGTCGACGACGCGCAATTGCGCGTCGGCGCCGTCATCGGCGGCGGTAAAACGCACGGGCAGAGAAAACGGGTCGAGCCGCGGCGCGCCTGCCGGTCCGCCGGCGCGCTCGGATGCCTCGGGAGTCCCCGCCGCGTCAGCGCGGCAGGGACTCCCGGCTTGGCCAGACCCGGCAGCGATCCTGCCGGCTTCCATTCGACGCCTCGAAAACGCAAAACTCCCCGGGCTGTTGCCGCCCGGTTGCCGCAGCAATGCCATACCGTCGTCGCGATCCGCTTAAGGAGACTGGTTAAAGGCCCGTGTCCGCACCGCCGCAGCGGGCGCATGATTGACGAGCGGTTGCCAGACCGCGGCGCAATTGATTTATCGCACCGGCTTGGCCGGCATGGTCCGCGCCAGGGGACGCCAAGGGCGTCCGACCCCGCGGGTTGATTCAGGTCCGCACCGGCCACATGTTCCGATCTCACCCGCTCGCCTACCCTGCCGCGTGCCCGACTGCGAACCACCCATGCCCTCCCTGCTCGATCAATCCGCCCTGACCGATCTCGCCGAACGCCTCGTCGCCGCCGCCAAGCGTGCCGGCGCTGACGCCGCCGATGCGATCGCGGTGCGCGGCGTGTCGCTCTCGGTCGACGTGCGCGACGGCGCGGTCGAGGAATCGCAGCGCGCCGAACACGACGACGTCGGCTTGCGCGTCCTGGTCGGGCGCAAGCAGGCGGTGGTTTCAACGAGCGACATCAAGGGCGACGGCCTCGATACGCTCGCCGAACGCGCCGTCGCCATGGCGCGCGCCGCGCCGCAGGACCGCTTCGCCGGGCTCGCCGAACCGGAGCTGTTGGCGCGTGCGCTGCCATCGCTCGACCTGCTCGATCCCGACATGGCTTCGGTCGAAGCTTTGGAACGGCGCGCCCGCGACGCCGAAGCGGCGGCGCTTGCGGTGCCGGGCGTGACCAAATCCGGCGGCGCGTCGGCCTCTTCGGGCATCGGCGGCATGGTGCTGGTCACGAGCCACGGCTTTACCGGCACCACCATCTCCTCGAGCCACGCCGTCTCGATGTCGGCGATCGCCGGCGAAGGCACCGGCATGGAGACGGATTTCGATTACAGCGCGACGCTGCACGCCGCCGACCTGGAGAGCGCCGCAGCGGTCGGGCGGAGCGCCGGCGAGCGCGCCGTCAAGCGGCTCAATCCGCGCAAGGTCGCGACCCGGCGCGTGCCGGTCGTATTCGATTGGCGCATTGCCGGATCGCTGGTCGGCCATCTGGCCAGCGCCGCCAATGGCGCAGCCGTTGCGCGCAAGACGAGCTTCCTGCGCGACAAGCGCGGCGAGCGGATCTTTGCGCCCGGCATCGACGTCGTCGACGATCCGCTGCGCCGGCGCGGCCTGCGCTCGCGGCCGTTCGACGCCGAGGGCGTCGCGGCGAGCGTGCACAAGATCGTCGACGACGGCGTCCTGCAAAATTGGCTGCTCGACTGCGCCACCGCGCGCGAGCTCAATCTGCAGACCAACGGCCATGCCCAGCGCGGCGTCTCGTCGACGCCTTCGCCGGCGCCGAGCAACCTGCACCTCACTGCGGGAAGCAAGAGTCCCGACCAGCTGATCGGCGAGATTACCGACGGCTTCTTCGTCACCAGCCTGATCGGCATGGGGGTCAACATGATCACCGGCAATTACAGCCGCGGCGCGTCGGGTTTCTGGATCGAGAACGGCGAGCTGACCTTTCCGGTGAGCGAGGTCACCATCGCCGGCCCGCTGTTGGACATGTTCAAAGGCCTCGAGCCGGCCAACGATCTGCAGTTCCGCTACGGCACTAACGCGCCGACCTTGCGCGTGGAGGGTCTGACCGTTGCCGGCCACTGAGCCGGCCGACACCGCGCCGCTTGCCGCGCGCATGGCGGCTTGCGTTCGCGAAGCGGGCGCGCTGGCGCTCTCGATGTTCGGCGTACCGCTTAAGAACTGGACCAAGGGTGCGTCGTCCCCGGTCAGCGAGGCCGATATCGCCGTCGACAAACTGCTGCGCGCGGGCTTGAGCGCCGCCGCCCCCGACATCGCCTGGCTGTCGGAGGAGAGCGTCGACGATCCGGCGCGGCTCGACGCCAAGCGCGTCTGGATCGTCGATCCGATCGACGGCACCCGCGGCTACATTGCCGGCCTGCCGGATTGGGCGGTTTCGGCGGCGCTGGTAGAGAACGGCCGGCCGATAGCCGCCTGCCTGTTCGCGCCGGTCACCGACGAGTTCTTCATGGCGGTCGCCGGCTGCGGCGCAACGCGCAACGGCGCACCCATCGCGACCAGCCAAGGCGCCGATCTTGCCAACGTGCGCTTTGCCGGGCCCAAAAATTTTCTGGAGCGGCTCGGCACCATCGCACCGCCATTTACGATCACGCCGCGGCTGCCTTCATTGGCGCTCCGTCTCGCGCGCGTCGCGGAGGGCACGATCGACGCCGCAATCGCCGGCGGCAGCAGCCACGATTGGGACCTTGCCGCGGCCGATCTTTTGGTGCACGAAGCGGGCGGCGCGGTCACGCCGTTCAACGGCGAGAAGCTGCGTTACAACTGCCCTGTGCCCCGGCACGGCATGCTGGTCGCCGCCGGGCGCGAACGCCACGCGGCGCTCCTGCAACTGCTCAAGCGCGTCCCCGCCGCCTGACGCGGCAAAGCGCCGAGCGCAAGATCGACATCATGAGCGAACCCGCAGCGAACCCGCCGGCCAAGCAATTGCTCCATCTCGTTTTCGGCGGCGACTTGGAGGATGTGAGCGGGCTCACCTTCAAAGACGTGGACAAGCTCGACATCGTGGGAATTTATCCGAATTATGCCAGCGCCTACGCGGCCTGGAGGGCGAAGGCGCAGGCCACGGTGGACAACGCCCACATGCGCTACTTCATTGTGCATCTGCATCGGCTGCTCGATCCGGCAGGCGCGGCGCCGCAGCGCTGACGCTTCGCTTGACCGCAAGGGGATGTGACGGGCGCCGCACGGGGAGAGTTGAGTTTGCCGGATCGATTGCCGCTCGCGCTGCACGTCTATCGGCTCGCCTCCGGGGCGGCAAAACCGTTTGTGCCGCACCTGCTCGCCAAGCGGCTTAATGGCGGCAAGGAGCACCCGAAGCGCTTGCCCGAACGTCGCGGCGAGGCGAGCCTGCCGCGTCCGGGCGGACCCGTGATCTGGGTACACGGCGCCAGCGTCGGCGAAATGCTCGCCGTCGTGCCCCTGATCGAGCGCATCCGCGCCCGCGATTTTGCCGTGCTGGTCACCTCCGGCACGGTGACGTCGGCGGCGCTCGCCGAGCAGCGTCTGCCCGCCGGCGTGCTGCATCAATTCATCCCGCTCGACGTGCCGCAATTCGTTACGCGGTTTCTCGACCATTGGCGGCCCGATCTGGCGCTGTTCGTCGAATCCGACCTGTGGCCCAACCTGATCCTGGGCTGCGCCGAGCGCAAAATTCCGATGATCCTGGTCAACGGCCGCCTCTCGAAGCGCTCGTTCGGCCGCTGGCGGTTCGCGGCCGGCGCCAGCGCGGCGCTGCTCAGCCGCTTCGAACTCTGCCTCGCGCAATCAAGTGCCAACGCGGAACGGCTAGCGCGGCTCGGCGCGCCGCACGTCGCCTCGACCGGCAATCTGAAGCTCGACGCGCCGGCGCCGCCGGCCGACACCGCGACGCTGCACCGCTTCAACGCGCTGATCGGGCTGCGCGCCGTGGTCGCCGCCGCCTCCACTCATGCCGGCGAAGAAACCGCGATCATCGCCGCGCACCGGCGGCTCAAGGCCAAGGTGCCGAACCTGTTGACATTGATCGCGCCGCGCCATCCGGAGCGCGGGCCGAGCATTGCCGATATCGCCAAGGTCGCCGGGCTCGCCGTCGGCATGCGCTCGCGCGGCGAGCTGCCGAAACGCGACGTCGACATCTACATCGCCGACTCGCTCGGCGAGCTCGGCCTGATCTACCGCATCGCGCCGATCGTCTTCATGGGCGGCTCGCTGGCAAGCCATGGCGGCCAGAACCCGATCGAACCGATCAGGCTCGGCGCCGCGGTCGTGCATGGTCCGCACATCTGGAATTTCGCCGAGATTTACGGAAGGCTCGACCAAGCCCATGGCGCCGAGCTGGTGGCCGACGAAGAAGCGCTGATGTCAAAGCTCGGCGCCTGGCTCGACGATCAGGCGGCGCGCACGGCAGTGGCAAAAGCGGGAGCCGAAATCGTGGAACAACTCGGCGGCGCGCTGGAGCGCACGCTGGCTGCGATCGATCCTTATCTGATGCAGCTTCGCCTCGAACAGCGGGCAGGCTAACGCAGCGTACTCACAAAATCCGACCCTTGAACCTCGGCCCACGCGGGGTGCGGTTCACATCATCCGAGAGAGTTCCGCCGCAGTCGGGAGACGGCCATTAGGGGTCATTTTGTCGACGAGGCCCGGCAGCACCTGCGAGAGCTGTTGGGTCAATTCGTCCTCCGAGAGACCCGAGCGCCGGGCAAGGTTCTTTATGACATCGGGGCCAAGGGCCGATCCGAGTTGATTTGGCGGGACCGGCTGATTCTGGCCGCTGCCGACCCAGGAATCGGTCGCATTGCCCAATCCGCCCTGCTGCAGCTTGTTCAAAAGTCCGCCCAGGCCGGCGAGCAGTCCGCCCGCGCTTTCGTCAGGTGCTGTTTGTGCCGCCGTGCCCGCGGATTGCTGGGCGGCTCCGCGAAACAGAACGCCGGAGGCCAGCAGCGCGCCAAGCGCGATCATCAGCGGCTTGCCGATACTGCCTCCGGGCACCGACGAGCGGACCATGTCTTCCAGGCCTGACATTATCGTCTCCCTTTGCTTGTCATGAGAGCGGTGTTGTTCGGCGGCTCAGGCGCGGCGTTGGCCGGTCACGGCGTTGTAGATCAGCAACAGCACGATCGAGCCGATGACGGCGACGACCAGGCTGTAGAGGTTCAGACCGGTCACGCCCTGCGCGCCAAACAGGCTGAACAGAAATCCGCCGATGAGAGCACCGACGATTCCGACCGCCATATTGAGCCAGAAGCCCTGGCCCCTTTTATCGACGATCTTGCCGCCGATGTATCCGGCTATCAGACCGAGGATGATCCAGCTGATGATGCCCATGGGACGTAACCTCCCTCTGCAGAGATGCGGAAAAAGACAGTTCAGCATCCTGCGCTCGCGACATGGATCCGCATCGCACGGAGGTGCTGTCAGGCTGTCTAGGTCGAGCTCGTTGGCAATGCTTCCGAAACAAACTTTAGGGCTCGGAAGTGTCTCCGCTCCATCCTTACGATGGTACAATTCTGATATCCAAAAGGAGAGGACGCTCTCTGTAATGCTATGATTCGAGTTCCCGAGCTGCGCATTCGAATCATGGGCTACGAACTTACCGACCACGAATGGGGTCGCCTTCAAGCCCGACGCTGCCGAACAAGCGGCGCGGCGTAATGCGTCCACGCCCGAGCGCAGA
>JASHWN010000048.1 GCA_030044035.1 Xanthobacteraceae bacterium | reverse complement strand
CCAAGGCGATCGAGCAGCGCATCTGGGCGTTATGGATGAATTCCGGCAGCGATACCTGCGCGCTGCTGATGACGCGCGTGAAGGTCGCGACCGATGCCAAGGACTACGATCTGGCGCTCAAGCTCCTCAACGCCATCGTCGAGATCAAGCCGGACTATGTCGAGGCCTGGAACCGACGCGCCACCATCTACTATATGAAAAACGATTTCGCCCACGCGATCGCCGACATTCGCGAAGTGTTGGCGCGCGAGCCGCGTCATTTCGGCGCGCTATCCGGGCTCGGCATGATGCTGCAGGAGCTCGGCGACGATAAGGACGCGCTCACCGCCTATCGCAATGCATTGGCGATCGATCCGCATCTCGAACACATTCCCGACGTGGTGAAGACGTTGACCGAGAAGGTCGAGGGGCGAGAGATTTGACCGTAGTCACGATTTGCTGCGTGATATCCGGCTACGATGCCTGACTTCTAAACGTGCTCATCGTCATCATCATCGTGGCGCTGCTCGGCGGCGGCGCCATCATCACGCTCACCGGTTCGTGGCTGATCGCGCGGGCGCATCCGCCGCGCGGGCGCCACATCGATGCCGGCGGTTTGCGGCTTCATGTCGTCGAGCTATCGCCGAATGATGCAGGCGCAAGCGCGCCGCCGCTCGTCTTGCTGCACGGCGCCGGCTGCAATCTCGAGGACATGCGGGTTGCGCTGGGCGAACGGCTGGCGGCGCGCTATCGCGTCATTCTGATCGACCGGCCGGGCCAAGGCTGGAGCGAGGGCGGGGGCCGCAAGTTCAGTTCGCCGGCTGCCCAAGCCACGGTGCTGCGCGAGATTTTGGATCGCCTCGGCGTCGCCCGCGCGCTGCTCGTCGGCCACTCCTGGGGCGGTGCGCTGGCGCTGACCTTTGCGCTCGATCATCCGCAGCGCGCCGCCGGGCTTGTGCTGTTATCGCCGCCGACGCATCCGCATTTGCACCGCATGACCTGGCTCTATCGCGTGCTGGCGGCGCCGCTCGCCGGCTGGCTGTTTGCGCACACGCTGGCACTGCCGCTATCCGCCGCGGCATTCGGGTCCGGCATCCGCGCTGCGTTCGCGCCGCAGCTGCCGCCGCGCCATTATCTGGAACACAGCGCGGCTTTCTTGCTGCTGCGGCCGGCAGCGTTTTTAGCCAACGCGCGCGACATGGCCGACTTGCAAGCCTTTTTAGCGCGCCAAGTGCCGCGCTACCGCAATCTCGCGGTGCCGATATTCATCATCCAAGGCGATAGCGACGGCATCGTGCCGATCGAAAAGCACGCAAAAGCGCTCGCTGCTGCAGCGACGCCCCAAGCCAAGCTCATCGTGCTGCCCGGCATCGGCCACATGCCGCAACATGCCGCGGCGGATCGGGTGGTGGCGGAGATAGAGGAATTAGCGCGAATAGCGAATAGCGAATGGTAAGTCGAATTCGTTCTCCCCTATTCGCTATTCGCCATTCGCTATTCGCTCCCTATGCCCCCCGCGTCGCTGCCAACAAACGCAATGCGCATCATGTTCGTTGCCCCGGGCGTACCGAGCGGGACGCCGGCGACGACGATGATGCGCTGGCCGGGCTTGGCAAAGCCCTCCTTGAAGGCGAGCCGGCAGGCGCGTTCCACCATGTCGTCCTGATCGCGCGCATCTTCGGCGATCACGCAATGGATGCCCCAGACCAGCGATAATTTCCGCCCGGCGCCGACGATCGGCGAGATCGCCACGATCGGGCATTTCGGCCGCTCGCGCGCCACCCGCAAGCCGGTCGAGCCGGACGAGGTCCAGCACATGATGGCGTTAAGATCGAGCGTCTCCGCCACTTGCCGCGCCGCCGCGGCGATCGCATCGGCGCCAGTCGCCTCCGGCTCGGTGTGCAGGACGTGGATCGACGGCAGGTAGATCGCGTCGTTCTCCACCTGCTCGGCGATGCGATTCATGGTGGCGACCGCCTCGACCGGATATTGCCCGGCCGCGGATTCCGCCGACAGCATGACGGCGTCGGCACCGTCGAAGATCGCGGTGGCGACGTCGGAGACTTCGGCGCGGGTCGGCAGCGGGCTCGCGATCATCGATTCCAGCATCTGCGTCGCCACCACGACCGGCTTGCCGGCGCTGCGGCAGGCGCGCGTCATGTCCTTCTGCACGCCGGGCACACGCTCGAGCGGCATCTCGACGCCGAGATCGCCGCGCGCCACCATCAGCGCGTCGGCGAGATCGAGAATATCGGCGAGCCGCGCCACGGCTTGCGGCTTCTCGATCTTGGCCATGACCGCGGCGCGTCCGCGCGCGACCTTCTTGGCCTCGGCGATATCCTCCGGGCGCTGAATGAACGACAGCGCCACCCAATCGATGCCGGCGTCGAGCGCCGCTTCGAGGTCGGCGAGGTCCTTAGGTGCCAGCGCCGCGAGCGGAATGACGGTGTCGGGCAGGCTCACGCCCTTGCGGTTCGACATGCGGCCGCCGATTTCGACCCGCGCCACGATGCGGCCGGGACCGACCTCGGTCGCCTTGAGCCGCAGCTTGCCGTCGTCGATCAAAAGCACGTCGCCGACCGCGATGGCGGCGAAGATCTCGGCATGCGGCAGCTGCACGCGCGTGGCGTCGCCTGGTGTCGGATTGCTGTCGAAGACAAAATCCTGGCCGCTGTCGATCTCGACGGAATCGTTCTTGAAGGTGCCGAGCCTCAGCTTCGGCCCCTGCAGGTCGACCAGGATGCCGATCGGCCGGTTGTGCTCGGCCTCGATCGAACGGATCGCGGTGACGAGTTCGCGCATCCGCTCGTGGCTGGTGTGACTCATATTGATGCGGAACACGTCGGCGCCGGCGGCAAACAGCCGGCCGATCATGGTGCGGTCGCCGGACGCCGGGCCGAGTGTCGCGACGATCTTGGTGCGCCGTTGCCGCCTCATCGGCTTGGAACGGGCGAGGAGGCGGGGCCGGCGGGGGCCGGCACCGGCGCGGCGCGCGCGCCCGCCGGCGGGATCCGGGTCAGCGGATTGCCCGAAGGCAGCGGATTGGCCGCGGGCTGCTCGCCGGTTTCGGTGAGCTGCACGGTCCAGGCGCTCTGCTGGCCGGTATCGACTTCGAAAAAGCCGGTGCGATCGTAGCCGCGCGGCAGGCAATTGCTGATGCCGCGGATCGTGAACTCCTTGTCGCGCGTGCACATGTAGGCGTTCCCCATCCATTCGCCGCCGCGATCATAGTCGACCGCGTAGACATAGTAGTAACGCGCGACAAGGTTGCCTTTGAGCAGAGTCTCACAGGTCCGTGACGGCAGGTTCCACCAGCCTTCCGTGGTCCAGCCCTCGGCGTCCTTGTAGCCGATGGCGACGCCCACTCGGCTCGAAGTGTTGTTGCACATCGTGAAGTCGGCCGCGGCAGGGGCTGTGGAGACGGCAAGGATAAAGAGCGCGAGTGCGGCAGCCAGCAATCCGCTCATTCCTGCGAAAGTCGGAATCCAGCGCTGGATCCCAGCTTGCGCAGGGACGAGCGGCAGGCCGCGTCCCTCGAGCCAACCCCCCTCCCACATGCCGATCAGCTTCCCCGTCAGGCAGGCGGCGTGTCAACGACCATGGCACGGAAGTCGGTCACATTGGTGAACGTCGGGCCAGGTCGAAACAGATCGCCGATGCCTTTGAAAAACCCCGTGGAATCGTTGTCGGCGAGAAACGCGGCGGGATCGAGGCCGAGGTTTTTCGCGCGCTCGAGCGTGGTCTCGTCGACAAAAGCCCCGGCGGGGTCGTCGGGCCGACCGCTGCCGCCGTCGGTTCCGTCGGTATCGCCGGCGAAGCCGGAAATCCCCTTGGCGCCGTCGAGGTGAATGGCGAGCGCCAGCGCATATTCCTGGTTTGGCCCGCCGCGGCCCTGGCCGCGCAAGGTGACGGTGAGCTCGCCGCCCGAAAGTACGACGACCTGGCGCCGCCGGCTGAGCAGTTCCCAGGCGAGCTTGGCGTGTTCGGCGGCGACCTCGCGGGCCTCACCCTGCAGGCGGTCGCCAAGAACGATGCATTCGTAGCCCGCTGCCTCGGCGCGCTGTTGCGCGGCCCGCAACGCGTCGGCCGGCCGCGCCAGGATCGTGTAGCGACTCGCAGCGAACGCTGGCGCCCCAGGCTTTGGCGATTCGTTGCGCGGATCGGCGAGGGCGCGGGTCGCCGACTCGGGCAGGTCGAGGCGGTATTTGCCGACGATCTCTCGCGCGTCCGCAAGCGTGGTCGGATCGGGCACCGTCGGCCCGGAGCCGATCACGGCCGGATCGTCGCCCGGCACGTCGGAAATCGCCAGCGTCACGACGCTCGCCGGCTGCGCGCGCAGAGCAAGGCGGCCGCCCTTGATGCGCGACAGATGTTTGCGCACGCAATTGATCTCGCCGATATGGGCGCCGCTTTTGAGCAGTGCGCGGGTCACAGCCTGCTTCTCGGCGAGCGTCAGTCCCGCTGCCGGCGCGATCCAGTTGGCCGACGCGCCGCCCGAAAGAAGAACGAGCACGAGATCGTCCTCGCCGGCAGCGTCTGCCAGCGTGAGCGCGCGTTCGGCACCGGCAAGACCCGCCGCATCCGGCACCGGGTGGCCGGCCTCGATCACTTCGATCCGCCGCGTCGGCCGGCCGTAACCGTGGCGCGTCACGGCGACACCGAGCAGACGGTCCTCGGCGATGCCGGCCTCGGCCATGTGCTGCAGATAAACGCGTTCCGCCACCTCGGTCATCGAGCCCGCCGCCTTGCCGGCGGCCAGCACGACGAGCCGGCCGCGCGCCGGAAAATCCGGCAGGTGCGGCGGCAGGCACTGCGACGGATGCGCCGCCGCAACCGCGGTGCGAAACAGCGATTCGAGCAAGTCGCGCGCCGGATTGGCCATCAGGTCCGATAGTTTCGCTATGGCAAGACGAGGCTTACGCCTTTATGTTCCGGATAAACTTAAACTGCCGAGGACATCATGGCTACCGACGACAAGACCCGCACCGAGCTCGAGGCCGCCGTGTATCGCCGTCTGGTCGAGCATCTTCGCGCCCACCCCGATGTACAGAACATCGATTTGATGAATCTCGCCGGCTTTTGCCGCAATTGCCTGTCGAACTGGATGAAGGAAGCCGCCGATGCGCGCGGCCTGCCGATGAGCAAGGAACAAAGCCGCGAGATCGTCTACGGCATGCCGTACGACGAGTGGCGCGCCAAGCACCAGAATGAAGCCACGCCGGAGCAGAAGGCGGCATTCGAAAAGGCACAAGCAAGCCAAAAGCACTGAGCGGTGCGATTTCGTGCCGGCACCCTGTGCGTTGTGTGGATGAGCGGCTCGGCGCCTTGACGGCAGCCGCCGCGATTGCCGAAACCTCATGGCGTCCGTCATGAGGAGAGTGCCCCGATGGCCAACGCCGCCGTCCACGACGATCAGCCCGCCGCCCATCGTTTCGCCAAGGACCAGCTCAAGGCCTTCGTCGAGCGCGTCGAGCGGCTCGAGGAAGAGAAGAAAGCGATCTCGGACGACATCCGCGACGTCTACGGCGAGGCCAAGGTCAACGGCTTCGACATCAAGGCGCTGCGCACCGTGGTCCGCCTGCGCAAGCAGGACGTCAACGAGCGCAAGGAGCAGGAAGCGATCCTGGAAACCTACCTGCACGCGCTCGGCATGCTGGTGTGAGCGTCTTTGCCATTAATTGACTAATTGTCATCACCCGCGAAAGCGCAAGGCCGGGCATGACGAATCAGAATTTGCTGCTGCGTGTCTATTCCACGTCGAGCGGCTCGGTGCCGGTCGGCTTGCCTTCAGCGCTGAGCGTGATCTTTTCGACGCGCGCCTCGGCCTGGCGCAAAAGCTCCTCGCAGCGGCGCTTGAGCGCTTCGCCGCGCTCGTAAATGGCGACCGATTCCTCGAGCGGCACCTTGCCTTCTTCGAGCCGCCGCACGATCGATTCCAGCTCCTCGATCGCCCGCTCGAACGGCATTTGCCCGATATCGTTGCTGTTGGTCTGCGCCATAGCCGGCTCCGAATCTCCTTATCGTAGCCCGGATTGCGCCTGGCGCAATCCGGGGCTTTTTGCTCCCGGATTTCGCTTCGCTCATCCGGTTACGCGTTATCCGCGCATCAGCGTGAGCACATGCGCCGCGGCCGAGTAGGCCAGCGCCTGCAGATCGTAACCGCCTTCGAGCAGCGACACGATGCGGCCATCGGCAAAGCGGTCGGCGATCTCCATGATCTGTTGCGTCGCCCAGACGAAATCGGCTTCTTCGAGATTGATGTTGGCGAGCGGATCGCGGTAGTGCGCGTCGAAGCCCGCGGAGATGACGATCAGCTCGGGGTGGAAGTCGTTAAGCCGCGGCAGGATGCGGCTCTTGAAGGCGGCGCGGAACGCCTCGCCGCCGTCGCCCGGCCGCAGCGGCGCGTTGACCACGGTATTGTGCTCGCCGGATTCGCCGACCGCGCCGGTGCCGGGAAACAGCGGCATCTGATGGGTCGAGCAATACATCACCGACTTGTCGCCCCAGAAGATCTCCTGCGAGCCGTTGCCGTGATGCACGTCGAAATCGACAATGGCGGCGCGCGCGATGCCGTGGCGCTTTTGCGCGTGGCGCGCGGCGATGGCGGCATTGTCGAACAGGCAAAAGCCCATCGGCCGCGCCGTCTCGGCGTGATGGCCCGGCGGCCGCGTGGCGACGAAGGCGTTCTTGGCGCGTTTGGCAAAGACCTCGTCGACCGCGTGCACCGCGCCGCCGACCGCGCGCAGCGCCGCCTCGAAACTGCCGGGCGACATCGAGGTGTCGGCATCGAGCCGGACCAGCCCTTCGCGCGGCGTGGCGTCGCGAACCTCGACGATGTAGTCCATCGGATGGCACAGCGCGATCGTCTCAGGTTCCGCCGCCGGTGCGGCGACCCGCGCCAGCGACTGGAACGTCTCCGCCTCGAGAGCCCGCTCGATGGCGCGCAGCCGGTCCGGCCGTTCGGGGTGGCCCTGCGGAGTGAGGTGTTCGAGACAGGCCGGATGGGTAATCAGCAGCGTCGACATTTCGGTCTATGTAGGCCAGATCGCAAGCCTATGCGAGCGCGGCGCCTGTGCCCAGCACGCTGGGCGCACCATCGATGACGGTGCGTTCGAGCGCGCCGGCCTGAACGGCGAAGTTTTCGGCGAAAAAGCGCGCCAGCACTACGCGTGGCGCGGGCTCGTCGCCGTCGCGCGCCGCTGCGAGCGCCTGCCGGGCCAGCAGGCAGCCACCGGTGGCAAGGCCGAAGAGGCGCAGATAGGGCGTGGCGCCGGCGAGCGCCGCGTCAGCATCCTTTTCGAGCCGGCCGAGCAGCCATTCGGTCGTGCGCGCTAGATTGTCGATCGCTTCAGCAAGCCGCGCCGGCGCCGCGCCGAACGCCGGATTGTTGCTCGCTTCGAGCGCGTCGACGGTGCTGCGCAGGTCCTTAATGTGCGCCGCCACCGTGGCGCCGCGTGAAAGCGGCAGCTTGCGGGTGACCAGATCGATCGCCTGGATGCCGTTGGTGCCTTCGTAGATCGCGCCGATGCGGGCGTCGCGATAAAGCTGCGCCGCACCGGTCTCCTCGATATAGCCCATGCCGCCGTGGACCTGCACGCCGAGCGAGGTGACCTCGATGCCGACGTCGGTCGAAAACGCCTTGGCGATCGGGGTCAGCAGCGAGGCGAGCTCATACGCAGCCTGGCGCGTCGCCGCATCGTTTGCGCGCTGCGAGCGGTCGATCGCCATTGCGGTCGCGTAACAGGTCGCGCGCGCCGCCGCGGTCTGCGCCCGCATCGACAGCAGCATGCGGCGCACGTCGGGATGCGCGATGATCGGCGCCGATTG
>JASHWN010000418.1 GCA_030044035.1 Xanthobacteraceae bacterium | reverse complement strand
CGCCGTGCAGGTCGTAGCCATCTTGCTCCACAAGGCCGATGGCTGCCGAATCGACCTGCAGCGTGCGTCAATTCTAGGCATTGACGCGATTGCCGAACCGCAATGCTAAGATCCGGCAAGAAATGTTACCATTCGATAAGAACTGCACCGGGGAGGAAAGCGATGCAGCAGCAAGCAACCGCGCGACGGCACGGTGTGCGCCTGCGCTTAATTGCGGCGCTGGCCATGGCGCTGGCTGGCACGCTTGCGGTTTGCACAGAGCTGGTCGCCGCCGCGGAAAACTTTCCCGTTCATCCGATCAAGCTGATCGTGCCGTTCGGGCCCGGCGGGCCGCCCGACGTGGCGGCGCGCCTCATTGGCGCGTACCTCTCCGACCATCTCGGCCCGGTAGTGGTCGAGAACCACGTCGGCGCCGGCGGAACGCTGGCGGCGCGCGCCGTCGCCACCGCGCCGCCGGACGGCTATACGTTATTGGCTGGCACCGCGGGCTCGCTGTCGATCAGCCCGCAGCTTTACAAGAATGCCGGCATCAATCCGCTGAAGGATTTTGCCGCCGTCGCGCTCGTCTCCTCGGCACCGCTGGTGCTGGCGATCCAGAATTCGATCCCGGCGCACAGCGTCAAGGAACTCGTCGCCTACGCCAAGGCCAATCCGGGCAAATTGAATTACGGCGCGGTGATCGGCACGCCGCCGCATTTAAGCGGCGAAATGTTCAAGCACATAACCGGCACCAATATTGTTTTCGTGCCCTACAAATCGGCGGCCCAGGCGACCACCGACGTGCTCGCCGGGCAGATGAACATGACCTTCGAAGGCACCACGGCCATCGTGCCGCTGATCAAATCCGGCCAGTTGCGGGCGCTGGCGGTGACCGCCCCGCAGCGCATCCCGGAACTGCCGGAGGTGCCGACCATGGACGAGCTCGGCTACCGCGGCATGCCGCCGGATTCCTGGCAAGCGATCGTGGCGCCGGCCGGCACGCCGGCGCCGGTCATCGACAAGATCAACGCGGCGGTGAACCAGGGTTTGGCCACGGCGGCGATGCAGGAAAAGATCAGGCGGCTCGGCGGCGAACCGGAGCCGCGCTCGGTCAAGGAATTTACCGACTTCATCGCCGACCAATACAAGCGCTGGGGTGAAGTCCTTCGCATCACCGGCGTGACGCTCAATTGAATAATAAACGCGGAATACGCTGATGCCGGTCCGTCGCCGAGTCTTCCTGAACCTGTTGGCGGCCGCAGCCGTCGTTCCGCTCACCGCGCAGCAGAGCCAAGCCGACGATTATCCGTCCCGGCCGGTGAAGATCATCGTGCCATTCGGCGCCGGCGGCCCGACCGACGTCTATACCCGCGACATCGGCGAGGAATTGCGCAAGGCGCTGCGCCAGCCGTTCGTCATGGAGAACCGTCCGGGCGCCGGCACCACCATCGGCACCGAACTCGTCGCCCAAGCGACCCCTGACGGCTACACATTGCTCATGGCGAGCAGTACCCAGACCGTCAACGAGACGCTGTACCAGGACAAGCCCTATCAGCTGTTGCACGACCTTGTGCCGATCGCGCCGCTGATGGAGAACGACATGGTGCTGGTGGTGCACCCGTCGGTGCCGGCCAAAAATCTGGCCGAGTTTTTGGCGCTGGCGCGCGCCAAGCCCGGCACCATCAATTTCGGCTCGTCCGGACCGGGTTCGAACTATCACATGGCGGCCGAGCTTCTGAAATCGCTGACCGGCATCAACATCGTGCACGTCCCCTACAAAGGTTCGACCGGCATGCGCACCGATATATTGAGCGGTCAGATCCAGATGCTGTTCGATTCCATTCCGACCATGGCGCCGATGGTGAAGGCCAACATGGTGCGCGCACTCGGCACCAGCGGGCTCACCCGCTCGCCCATTCTGCCCGACGTGCCGACCATCGCCGAAGCCGGCGTTCCCGGCTTTCAGTTCAGCCAATGGAACGGCTTCATGGCGCCGAAGGGCACGCCGGCGCCGATTATCGACAAGCTCAACCGCACCATCACGACGATCCTGAGCCGGCCGGACATCAAGGCATCATGGGAGGCGCAAGGCGCAACGCCGATGGTGATGACGCAACCGCAATTCGCCGCCTTCATGCAGGCGCAAGTCGACAAATGGGCCAAGGTTATCAAGACCAATCACATCGCGCTCATTCGTTAGCGCGGAAGTAGGCACCGTTTCCCGGATGCGGTGCAGCGCGAAGCGGTGCACCGCTGTTCCGGGACCTTCTGAAACTCGATATTGTGAAGATCCCGGGTCTGCAGCGCACCACTTCGTGCTGCGCTGCGCCCGGGAAAAGAGCAAAGGTGAGCCATGAACGACATTGCCACTCAGAGCGCGGCGGCCATCAAAAGCGAAGAGCATTGGACGGAAAAACCCGGCGGCGTGAAGCTGTTCCTGTTCGAGAAATACGCCGCCGAGCCGGCAAAGACGGCGGGCACCATCCTGTTCGTGCACGGCTCCTCGATGGCCGCGCAGCCGACTTTCGATCTGCAGGTGTCCGGCCGGCCCGATTCATCGGCCATGGATTTCTTCGCCAGGAAAAATTTCGACTGCTGGTG
>JASHWN010000047.1 GCA_030044035.1 Xanthobacteraceae bacterium | reverse complement strand
AGCGAGACCGACACCATCCAGCCCTGCGCGGTGGAATAGCCGCCCATCACCGAGAAATCGCCGGTCGACTGCTCGACCACATCGATGTTGATCACGACGCGGTCCGGCGCCGAGCCGGGCTCGTTGGTGATCTTCACCGACTTGAAGAAATTCAGGTTCTTGATGCGCCGCTCGGCGCGATCGATCAGTGCGCGGTTGTACGGGTCGCCTTCGTTGATGTCGAGCTCGCGCCGGATGACGTAGTCGCGGGTGCGCGTATTGCCGCGAATGTTGATGCGTTCGATATAGGCGCGCGTGCCTTCGTCGACGACGAAGACGACGCCGATGGTGTGCGTTTGTGGGTTACGGTCGCCGCGCGGGCGCACGGTGCCGAACGGATAGCCGCGCCGCGCCATTTCGACCGTCAAATCCTCCACGGTCTTTTCCACCGCTTCGCCGTTGTAGATATCGCCGGAGTGGGTCAGCAGCAGCGGCCGCAGCGTGTTCGGATCGACCGCGCGCACGTTGGACTGCACGTCGATTGCGCCGAAGTGGTAGCGCGGGCCTTCTTCGATCGTGAACGTGATGATGAAGCCCTTCCGCGCCGGATCGTATTCGCCGGTCGCGGCAACAATCTGCACGTCGGCATAGCCGTGCTTGAGATAGAAACGGCGCAAGAGGTCGCGGTCGGCCTCGATGCGATCGGGGTCGTAGACGTCGGTGGTCTGCAGAAAGCTCAGCCAGTTCGAGACCGCGGTCTTGATGACTTCCTTGAGCCGCCAATTCGAATAGGCGTGGTTGCCGACGAAATTGATCTGCTTGACGCCGGTCTTCTCGCCTTCGTTGATCTTGAAGATCAGGTCGACGCGATTGTTGGGCCGCTCGATGATCTGGGGCGTGACGGTGACGTCGAAGCGTCCGTTGCGGTGATAGATTTCGATGATGCGCTCGACGTCAGCCTGCACCATCGGCCGCGACAGCGTGCCGCGCGCCTTGGACTGGATCTCCTCCTGCAGCTGCTCGTCCTTCATCCGGTGGTTGCCCTCGAATACGAGGCGGTCGATCACCGACGCCTCCACGACCGACACGATCAGACGGTTGCCCTGAGTGGAGACGTGGATGTCCTGAAACAGGCCGGAGGCGTAAAGCGCCTTCAATCCGGCGTCGATCTGGTCGGCATTGAGCCGCTCGCCGGGCGTCGCCTTGAAGTACGAGCGGATGGTGTCGGCCTCGACGCGGCGGTTGCCTTCGACCACGATTTCGGTCGCCGCCGTGTGCTCGATGGGCGCGGCCAGCGCACCGCCGGGCGCCAAGCCAAACAGACCCACTGCGAGGAGCAAGCCGGCCACGACAAGCCCTCGATTTACCCGCACCCACTTTATCATGCACAAAGCGCCCTTATTCCCCTCGCGTGGCCGCCCCCGAACTGGCGGGTCGCTTACATCCCCTTAGGCCTTGCCCCCGATCAACGCTGTTGCCGTTACCCGACCATCCTCCATCTGCGGTCCTTTGTCAGCCAAGCGTGGCGGCGCCCTACCCCTAAGACGCCGCCCAGTGCACGATGTCATTGAAAGTTGCAAATATCATCAACATCAGCACGACGGCAAAACCGATGCGGAATCCGACCTCCTGGGCCCTTTCGGACAGCGGCCGGCCGCGCACGCCTTCGATCGCATAGAACAAAAGGTGGCCGCCGTCGAGCAGCGGAATAGGAAACAAGTTAAGCAGCCCAAGGGAGACTGAAATTGCCGCCGTGATTTGCATCAAGAATGCAAAGCTTATGGTCGCGGCTTGTCCAACAACTCGTGCGATGCCAATGGGTCCACTCAGTTGGTTCGCCGGTTTGCGGCCCATCAAGACGCCGCCGATATAGCTGAAGGTCTGGCCAACAACTCCGCATGTTTCCTCGACGCCCATCCACACCGCCCGCGGTGGCGACACTGGCTGATATTTCACATCGCCCGGGGCCGGAGAGCGCTTTATGCCGAGCAGGCCAATGCGCTGGATGTTGCCCAATATATCCTTTTGTTCGAGCAGTTGGGGCGTGGCCTGGAGCGTGATCTGTTTGCCATCACGTTCCACCGCGATGTTGAGGCGGTCGCCGGCGCTGTCGGAGACGATGCGTTGCATATCGGCGAAGCTGTCGATCTTCGCACCATCGATCGAGAGCACGATGTCGCCCGGCTGAAAGCCCGCCGCGGCTGCCGGGCTGCCGGGCTGCACCTCATCCACCCGAGGACTCAATGTTTGCACGCCGTAGATCATGAAGGTCGCGGAGAAGATCACGATCGCCAAAATGAAATTCGCGATCGGGCCGGCGGCGACGATCGCGGCGCGCTTGAGCACCGGCTGGAAGATTAGGCTTTGCTCGCGTTCCGCGGCGTCCATGGTCGAAGCACGCGCCCTGTCAGGCGTGCTGGCGGCCGTTTCATCCCCAAAGAATTTGACATAGCCGCCGAGCGGGATCGGAGCGATTTTCCAGCGCGTGCCGTGCCGATCGTAGAATCCGGCGATTTCCGGTCCGAATCCGATCGAGAAGACGAGGACTCGCACGCCTGATAGCCGCGCGATCAGGAAATGCCCCAATTCGTGAAAAAAGACGACGATACTGAGGACGAATATGAAGGGCACGAGGTAGTGCACGATGTCACTACCAAGTGTTTGAAAATGCGAGATAATTTCCGTCCCCATCACGCTGTTCCACGCCCCAAATGCGCCAACCCCAAGCCCGGACGCTAGGATGCCATTGCGGCAATTTCGGGCAAGAGTTCGGACGCCAACGTTCTTCCTATATGGTCAATGGCGATCGCATGCTCAACAGATTGTGGCTCGCCGGTGGCGCCTTTGCGCTCGGCGGCATCCAGCGTGGCCTCGACCAGGACCGGAATACCGCAAAATCCGAGTCGGCCGGCGACGAATTCGGCCACGGCGACTTCATTGGCGGCGTTGAGGACGGTGGGGGCTGCGCCGCCGGCTTCCAGGGCGCGCCGCGCCATCGTAAGCGCGGGAAAACGGACCGGGTCCGGCTCCTCGAAGCTGAGCGTGCCGATGCGGGAAAGATCGAGTTGCTGCGCCGGCGTGGTCATGCGCGCGGGATGCGCCAAGCAATGAGCGATCGGAATGCGCATGTCCGGTGAACCGAGCTGCGCAATCACCGAGCCATCGCGGAATTCGACAAGGCCGTGGACGACAGACTGCGCATGCACCACGACGTCGAGTTCGTCGGATTCCAGGCCGAACAGATGATGGGCCTCGATCAATTCGAGGCCTTTGTTCATCAGCGTCGCCGAATCGATTGTGATCTTGCGTCCCATCGACCAGGTCGGATGCTTGAGCGCCTGTTCGAGCGTGACTTTGCGTATAGCTTCCGGCGGCCAGGTGCGGAACGGCCCGCCTGATGCGGTGAGGATGATGCGTTTGACGTCCTCGCGACGGCCCGCGCCCAAGGCCTGAAAGATGGCGTTGTGCTCGGAATCAACCGGCAGCACTGCCGCGCCCGCAGCCGCCGCACGACGCATGAAAAGCCCGCCGGCGCAGACCAAGCATTCCTTATTGGCCAGCGCGACGGTCGCGCCGCGCTCGGCCGCTGCGAGCGTCGGCTGAAGACTGGCAGCGCCGGTGATTGCCGCCATGACCCATTCGGCCGGCCGCTGCGCCGCCTCGACCAGCGCGGTGGGGCCGGCTGCCGGCTCGATGCGGGTGCCGGACAGGCCCGACTTCAGTTCCTGATAGGCGGCGGGATCGGCGATGGCGGCAAAGCGCGCGTTCAGTTCGCGGGCGAGTTTGGCCAACGCCGCACCGTTGCGACGCGCCGTCACGGCCTCGACCCGATAGCGCGCTGGGTCGCGCCGCAACAGGTCGATGGTGCTCGAGCCGATCGAGCCCGTAGCACCGAGCAGCGTCACCGTGCGCGGCACGGCGGCCAATAATTCGGCTGTCGCCAGCGGCTGCGTCTGTGTCATCGCCCTACCATAGCAGCAAGCCGTGAGCCGTAGCACCAGTTCCGTCGCGCAAAATACCGATAATGGCCGCGGCGGCGGCGGCGAACAGGAAGCCGTCGAGCCGATCCATCAGACCGCCGTGACCCGGGATGATCCGGCCGGCGTCCTTGGCGCCAAAGCGCCGCTTGACCGCGGATTCGAAGAGATCGCCCGCTTGGGCCAAGAGCGAAAGCGCCAACGCCAAAACTCCAAGGCTCGCCAAGCGGCCGCTGCCGCTCGCATAAGCGACCGCGATACCGCCGGCAAGCCCCCCGGCAAGACCGCCGATGGCACCGGACCAGGTCTTATTCGGGGTGACCCGCGGCCACAGCAGCGGGCCGCCCAATCCGCGGCCGACCAAAAACGCCAAAATATCGGTCATCCAAACAGTCAGCGCCACGAATACAAAGGCCTCGAAGCCGAGCTGGCCGCCGCTGCGGAGCAGCGCCGGACCGAGAAAGGCGACACCGGCATACACCACCCCGCCCGCAGCCCATATGACGCGAGAAGCCCGCCCCTCCATGGCGGCTAAAGCGACGAGACCGTCGGCCACCGCGCCAAGGACCAGAACGGCCCCGGCGGCAGCCGGATGCCCCATTCCGGTCAGAACCAACGCCACGAGCAGCGCCGCCCAGCCGGGCGCAAGGAGCCGAGGGTCCGCGCGGCCGGCGACCAGATGCATCCATTCCCAGAGAATACCCGCCGCCGCTAGCGCGCAGAGAACGAGAAACGCCCAGCCCCCAACATAGGCAATCGCCAGCACGAGCGGCGCCAGCACGGCAGCCGATGCGATCCGGACGCCGAGGTTATGGCGTGCGTCGGTTGCCCCGGCGCCGCGGCGCGGTGCAGTGGTCACGATCCGGTTTGCGCAGCGAGCCCGCCGAAGCGGCGTTCGCGCCGGTGATATTCGGCGATGGCGCTCTCCAGCGCCGCTTTGTCGAAATCCGGCCAATTGATCGGCAGGAACACCAACTCGCTGTAGGCCGACTGCCACAGCAAAAAGTTCGACAGGCGCTGTTCACCGCTGGTGCGGATGATGACATCGGGGTCGGGCAGGTCGGCGGTATCGAGGTGGCGGGCAAGCAGATCCGGCGAGATCGCATCGGCGGCGAGGCGGCCTGCGGCGACCTCCGCCGCGAGGCGGCGGGCGGCGCGCGCAATCTCTTGGCGGGAGCCATAGTTGAAGGCGACCACCAGCGTCAGGCCATCATTAGCGCGGGTCAAATCCTCGGCTTCCTGCAGCAAAAGCCGGATGTCGCGATCAAGGTCGTCGCGTTCGCCGACGATGCGCACCCGCACGTTGCTCTTGTGCAGGTCGACCAGATCGTTGCGGATGAAGCGGCGCAGCAGGCCGAGCAGATCTTTTATTTCCGAGGCGGGCCGCGACCAGTTTTCCGAACTGAACGAAAAAATCGTCAGCACCGAAATGCCGACATCGTGCGCGGCACGCACGGTTCTGCGCAGCGCCTCGACGCCGCGGCGATGACCCTCGACGCGCGGCAATCCGCGCGCCGCTGCCCAGCGCCCGTTGCCGTCCATGATGATGGCGACGTGACGCGGTGTCGGAAAACCGTCGCCGTCCGCCTTTGCCGGCGGGGTCGCCTGTTGTGTTGCGCCCAATATCTTGCTCACACCGTCATGATCTCCTTTTCCTTGGCGGCGAGCAGCTTTTCGACTTCCGCAATCGAGCCATCGGTGGCTTTCTGCACTTCCGCGGCCTGCCGTTTGTGGTCGTCTTCGCTGATCTTGTGATCCTTCTCAAGGTGTTTGAGCAGATCGAGACCGTCGCGGCGGACGTGGCGGACCGCGACGCGTGCGCCTTCGGCATATTTGTGCGCGACCTTGACGATTTCCCGCCGCCGTTCCTCGTTCAGTTCCGGGATGCGCAGCTTGAGCACCTGTCCCTCGGTGGTCGGCGTGAGCCCGAGATTCGCCGCCGAGATCGCCTTCTCCACGGCATGCACCATGGAGCGATCCCAGACCTGCACGTTAAGGAGCCGCGGCTCTGGGACGCTGATCGTCGCCAGCTGATTGAGCGGCATGTGGCTGCCATAGGCCTCGACCTGAATGTGCTCGACGAGGCCGGCCGAGGCGCGGCCGGTCCGCAAGCCGGATAGCTCCTGCTTCAATGACGCAAGCGCGCCCTGCATACGGCGCTTGAGATCGTTGAGGTCAAAGGTCGTTGCTGCCATGGCGCCCTCCGCGAGCGGCCGTTTTGTTCGGCCGCACTCCTCCCGGACACGGGAGGACTAAGAGTGTTTCTCCCCGGCTCGCGCGGCTCGCGGGAAGAAGGGGATGCCGTCCCCACGATCGGGATTCAGCCGACAATCGTAAAGTGCCCCTTGCCGCGCAGCACGTTCGCGATCGCTCCCTGCTCCAGGATCGAGAACACGATGATAGGCATGCGATTTTCCCGGGCAAGCGCGAACGCCGTCGCATCCATGACCTTGAGGTGCTTGTCGAGCGCCTCCTGGTGGTCGAGCTTTTCGTAACGCTTCGCCGTCGCGTCGCGCTTGGGGTCGGCTGTATAGACCCCATCAACGTCGGTTGCCTTGAGCACGGCGTCGCAGCCCATTTCGGCGGCCCGTAAGACCGCGGTGGTGTCGGTGGTGAAATACGGATTACCGGTTCCGCCGGCGAACACGATCACCCGATTGTCCTCGAGGTGGCGCAGCGCCCGCTGCCGCTCATAGGTTTCGCAGACCTGCGGCATCGACAACGCCGACATGGTGCGGGCGCTGGCGCCGGCCCGCTCGATCGCGGTTTCCAGCACCAGCGCGTTCAT
>JASHWN010000417.1 GCA_030044035.1 Xanthobacteraceae bacterium | reverse complement strand
CGTCGGCCCATGTCTTGAACAGCGCATCGTGCTTGCCGGCGACAAGTTTTGTGCGCTCCGCGACCTTCTTGCCGAGCGCTGCGTCGTTGGCAATGCGCTCGCGGCAAAGCCGCGTCAGCTCGGGGATCGCGGTGAGCGTGTCGCCGAGCACGCGCAGGCTGCAGCTCGGCATGCGCGCGTAGTCCATCGACCATTTGGAGAGATTGATCTCGCCGAAGCCGATCTCGATCATCTCGCAGTGCGGCGGATAGTGCGGCACCACCTGGCGCTTGGTGCGGTCGTTGAAATGGGTCGACTTCTCCCAGTCGCGAGTGTCGAGCGAGACGATGAGATCGGCGTCGCGGAAGATTTCCTTCTCGCACGACAGATTGAGCTTGTGGCGATTGGGGAAATTCAGCCGCGCGTGCACGTCGAACACGGCGGCGCCGACGGTTTCGGCGAGCGCGACGAGATTGTCGAAGCCGTCGGCGCTGCGCGCCACGTACTCGGCCATCAGCACCGGGTATTTGGCGGCAAGCAGCCGGTCGGCGACTTCGGCCAGCGCCAGCGCATCGGCCGCCATCGGCACCGGCACCTTATTGTCGGACGCCTTCGGCAGCGCCACGTCCCGCGTCAACGGCTGCTCCTGCAGCCAGGC
Source organism: Xanthobacteraceae bacterium (assembly GCA_030044035.1). Taxonomy (GTDB): domain Bacteria; phylum Pseudomonadota; class Alphaproteobacteria; order Rhizobiales; family Xanthobacteraceae; genus BOG-931. The sequence continues at coordinate 7,134 of JASHWN010000417.1, read as the reverse complement.
GTCGTAACACATGTAGATCGGGCCCTGCGGCTCGGTCATCATCGCCGCATAGGCGCGAGCAAACGAATCCGGCACGCCCTCGATGCTGGACGGCTGATAATCCCATTTGACGTAATGGCGCAGCTGCTCGCCGTTGACGTTGGCGGTGTGAATCCAGTCGATGAACGGCCGGCGCCGGCTTTCGTCCATCGGGCCGGTGGCGCCAATGACGAAAATCGGACAGCGGTCGATGTAGGCGTAATAGATGCCCATGGTGGCGTGCAGCATGCCGACCACGTCGTGCACGATCGCCGCCATCGGCTTGCCGGTCGCCTTGGCGTAACCGTGCGCGATCTGCACCGCGATCTTCTCGTGCTGGCACAGCAGCAGCGGCGGCTCGTTGCCGCCGTAATTGACCAGCGAATCGTGCAGGCCGCGATACGACGCACCCGGATTGAGCGCGATGTAGGGAAAGCCGTAATGCTTGATGAGGTCGACGATAACGTCTGACTGCCAGGCTTTTTTGGCGTAGCTCGATTGTGCTTCGGGTTTGGCGACGTCGTTCATTCAGTCGATCCTGCAATTGATCCTGGTCGAGCATCTGAAACTGATCGGCTGACAGCCTTGCTCGCTGGGCTGTCCGGTATGCGCAGCGGACGATGGCGTCAAGGGCGCATTCCGCGGCACGCCGACTGACTCTGCCGACTACATCGACCCTGCGGCGGCGTGGATGGCGGCGCGGATGCGCTGATAGGTGCCGCAGCGGCAGATATTGGTGATCGTCGCGTCGATCTCGGCATCGGTCGGCTTCGGCTTTAAGCGCAGCAGCGCCACCACCGCCATGATCATGCCGGACTGGCAATAGCCGCATTGCGGCACGTCGTGATCGAGCCAGGCCTGCTGCACCGGATGCAGCTTGCCGTTCGCCGCCAGCGCCTCGATGGTGACGACGGGGCGATTGCCGACGGCGGCGATGGGAATTTGGCATGAGCGCGTCGCGACGCCGCCAAGATGCACCGTGCAGGCGCCGCATTGGCCGATGCCGCAGCCGTATTTGGTGCCGGTCAGGCCGATCGTGTCGCGCAGCACCCACAGCAGCGGCGTGTCGGGCTCGACATCAACTTGGTGCGATTGTCCGTTCACCGAAACAGCGATCATGCTCGGTCTCTCGCGCCTGGCTCGCCGGCTGCCGTCGTGTCTAGGAAGTCGTATACCCCCAGGTCAAGAATACCGCACCGCAATCAAAGCGTGAACCAGAAAACCGCGGGCGTGGGATTGGCGAGTTTCAGCCGTTCTGAAATAATTTTGCGTTTACGCCGCCATCGAGCCTTTGGGGGCGGCGTCCAACTGCGGGCGAATGCTCTGCGGCTCCGCCGGGCGGTCGAAGCTGCATGCCGCATTCAGAACGGGAGATATGGCAGATGAGCGGCGATTTCGAAGACCATTGCTGGCGCGACGTGGTTTCGCCCGACGACCTCGAAGTCTATTCCGCCTACCGGCGCAAGACGTTCGTCGGGCCGGCCCCGGCGCTGCTTGCCATCGATCTCTACGAGCTGGCCTATCGGGGCGGCGCCAAGCTGCCGGTGGAGCTGTTCAAATCCTATCCGAGCGCGTGCGGACGTTACGCCTACGAGGCGATCGAGCCGACCAAGCGGCTGTTCGCTGCGGCGCGGGCGGCCGGCTTGCCGATCTTCTATTCGACCGGCGACATGCGCAGCGAAAGCCGCCCCGACATCGTCGGCGCCACCAAACGCACCAAGGCGTCGGTCGATCCGGCCGACTATGCCATCCGCCCCGAATTCAAACCGCAAAAGGGCGACGTCGTCATCACCAAACAGCGCGCCAGCGCGTTCTACGGCACGCCGCTTGCCGCGCACCTGACCCAGCTCGGCGTCCAGACGCTGATCATCTGCGGCGAGAGCACGTCGGGCTGCGTGCGGGCGAGCGCGGTCGACGCCTATTCGCACGGCTATCACGTCGTGCTGGTCGAGGAATGCTGCTTCGACCGCAGCGCGCTGTCGCACAAGGTCAACCTGTTCGACATGCACCACAAATATGCCGACGTGATGCACGTCGACGAGGTGATCGCCCATCTCGCCGCGTCAAGCCCGGCCGTCAAGAAGGCGAGCTGAAACATGAAGCCGGCGCGCTACGGTCCGTTCCCCTATTCGCCGATCATCGATCGTCCGCCGCTGCAATGGCCGAACGGCGCGCACGTGGCGCTGTGGGTCATTCCGAACATCGAGTTTTTTGCGCTCGACGAGAAAGTGCCGCCGGGCTCGGGCGGCAGCGGCGTGCCGGTGCCCGACGTGCCGACCTGGTCGTCGCGCGATTACGGCAACCGCGTCGGCGTGTTCCGGCTGATGGAGGTGCTCGAGCGCCACGGCATCCGCGCCACCGTGGCGCTCAACAGCGAACTATGCGCCGAGCACCCGCAGATCATCGCCGCAGGCAACAAGCTTGACTGGGAATGGATGGGCCATTGCGAAAGCAATACTCGGCGGCTGAACGCGGCAGCGCCGGGCGAGGAACCGCGCATCATCAAAAATGCGCTCGCCACCATCGAGCGCGCGACCGGCGCACGGCCGCGCGGCTGGCTCGGCTCCGGCTTGCAGGAGACGTGGGACACGCTCGATCTGTTGGCCGCCGAGGGCTGCGACTATGTGTGCGACTGGACGAACGACGACCAGCCGTACATCATGACGCTCGACGGCGGCCGCACGCTGGTCAGCGTGCCGTACAGCCATGAGATCAACGACAAGCCGGCCTTCGAGCGGTTCAATCGGACGGCGGACCAGTTCCGCGACATGATCTGCCGCCAGTTCGACGTGCTGTACCGCGAAGGGGCGCAGTCCGGACGCGTCATGGCGATTGCGATCCATCCGTATCTGACCGGCGTGCCGCACCGCATCGATGCGTTCGAGGCGGCGTTGGCCTACATCGGCCGGCACCGGCGGGTGTGGAAGACGACCGGCACGGAGATTGCAACGCATTTCCGCGCGCACGCCGACAAGCACTGACGGGAGGGTTTCATGCGCCGTGACAGCATTTTGCGCGGCGTCGCCGCGCTAGGCGCGGTCCTCATCGCGTATGGGGCCGCCACTCCGACGCGCGCTGACGAGGAGAAGATCACATTCGGCACCGTCGGGCAGGCCTCGGCCAATATGTGGCCGACGCTGATCGGCATCCAGAAAGGCTTTTATGCCGCCGAGGGTTTGAAACCGGACATCGTCTACGTGCAGTCGAGCGCCGCTCTGGTGCAGCAGCTTGCGGCTGGCTCATTCGGCGTCAGCATTTCGACCGGGCTGGTCGATCCGCTGCGCGCCGTCGGCATGGGCGCGCAGGTCGCGGTGCTGCGCATCGAGGTTCAGGCGCCGCCCTATGACCTCGTCGCCAAGCCGAGCATCAAGACGCTGGCCGACCTCAAGGGCAAGCTGATCTCGCTCGGCGGCCCGAAGGACATTACGCGCATCTATGTCGAGCGCATGCTGGCGCCGAGCGGCGTCAAAAGCGGCGACTTCGACATGGTGTTTGCCGGCGCCACGACGGCGCGCGCCGCGGCGCTGGTTGCCGGCGCGGTCGACGCCGCGATTCTGCTGCCGGCGTTCAATTTCCAAACCATTGCCAAAGGCTTCCACAGTCTCGGCCTGACGGTCGATTACGTCAAAGACCTGCCGTTCACCGGAATTGCCGTCAACGTGCCGTGGGCCAAGGCGCACCAGGACACGTTGGCCAAGGTGCTGCGCGCGCAGAATCGCAGCATCGCCTGGTTCGAGGACGCCGCCAATCGCGAAGAGGCGGTGCAGATCCTGCAGAGCGAGAGCCATTTGAGCAAGGACGATACCGAAAAGGCCTACGACTTCTTCCGCAACGGCCATTTCTTCGAGCCGACCGGCAAAGTGTCGCGCGCGAAACTCGCGGCGCTGGCCAAGGCGATGGAGAGCCTGGGCGACCTGCCCGGCGCACTCGACGTTGACAAGGTGATGCTGCCCGGCGTCACCCGGGTTACGGAGTAAGGTCGATCATGCGCCTGGCAAAATGCTTGCAGCTCGCAGCCATGGCGGTCGCGGCGGCTGTGCTGGCAATGCCAGCAGCGCGCGCCGCCGACACGGTCGAGGTCGGCTCCGTCGATGCCAGCTCGACCAGTCTGTGGCCGCTCCACGCCGCCATCACCAATGGCTATTTCGACGCCGACAATATCAAGGTCGATCTGGTTTTCGCCCAGTCCAATGCTTCGGTGATCCAGCAGCTTGCCGCCGGCTCGTTCAACATCGCGCCGACCGCCGGCATGGTCGACCCGATCCGCGCGGTGAACAAGGGCGCGCCGGTCGCGCTTATTCGCATCGTCATCCCGGCGCCGCCTTACGCGCTGTTGGCGAAGCCCGCCATCGGCAAAATCGAGGAGCTAAAAGGAAAGACCATCATCATCGGCGGCCCCAAGGACATCACCCGCATTTTCACCGAGCGCATGCTTGAGCCGCACGGCCTGAAACCGGGCGACTACGATTACGTGTACGCCGGTGCCACCAGCGCGCGCTTCGCGGCGCTTAAATCCGGCGCGGTCGATGCGGCGCTATTGACCACGCCGTTCAACTTTTTTGCCGAGACCGAAGGCTACCGCGATCTCGGCTTCACCTTTGATTATCTGCCGAAAATGCCGTTCGCCGGTATGGCGGTGAACCGCGACTGGGCGCTGAAAAATGCCGACGTAGTGCGGCGCTTTCTCGACGCCTATGACAAGGGCGTCGCCTGGTTTTACGATCCGGTCAATCGTGCGGCCGCCATTGCGTTGCAATTGCAGACCAGCAAGGTGGCCAAGGAAGACGTCGAAAAGGCCTACGCTTTCATGCACGACAAGAATCTGTTCGAGCGCGCCGGAACGGTGTCGAAGCAAAGCGTCGGGACCGTCATCGATGCGCTGCGCGATCTCGGCGACCTCGGCGCCGATTTCAAGATCGATCGCCTGCTGCTGCCGGGCGTGACCAGGATCGTGGACTAAAGCGCGATGACTTTAGCGGAACGCACCTTATCGTCATTGCGAGCGAAGCGAAGCAATCCAGAGCGGCGTCGCGGTCCTGGATTGCTTCGTCGTTTTGCTCCTCGCAATGACGATGTATTGAAATCTGTGGCGAGTATCGAACCGCGATGAGCGCAACGAGCGAAGGCATCAAGACGGCAACCGCGCCGCAGGCTGAGCCGGCCTTGCCGCGGCTGTCGCCGCGACTTGTCGCCGCGCTGCGCCGGCATTATCTCGCCGCGTTCGTTTCAGTCGCCGGCGGACTCGCGTTCTGGGAATTGATCAGCCGCTATGTCGTCGCCAACGCGCTGTTTCTCGCCGCGCCCTCGCAAATCGCCATCGCCATTTACAAACTGGCGCGCTCGGGACAGCTCTGGCACCACATCAGCGTCAGCAGCGCCGAATTCGCGCTCGGCTATGTGATCGCCTGCGTGCTCGGCATCGCGCTGGGGCTCGCCATGGCGTCGAGCGCCACGGTCAAGCAGGCGCTGCAGCCGTGGGTGTCCGGCCTCTACGCCACGCCGACCATCGCGCTGGCGCCGCTGTTCATTCTCTGGTTCGGCATCGGCATCTGGTCCAAGGTGATCGTGGTGATCACGCTGGTGCTGTTCCCGGTCACCATCAACACCGAGGCCGGATTGCGCACCACCAGCGAGCGGCTGATCGAGATGTTGCGCTCGTTCGGCGCCACGCGCTGGCAGATTTTCGTCAAGCTGTCGCTGCCCTCGGCGGTGCCTTTCATCCTCGCCGGCCTGAAGCTCGGCATCGGACGCGGCCTGATCGGCGTCGTGGTGGCGGAGCTGTTCGGCTCGCGCGCCGGACTAGGCAACCTGATCAGCCAGTCGGCCGATGCCTTCAATATGCCGGACCTGTTTGCCGGCGTGGTGGTGCTGGCGTTCGCCGGCATCGTGCTCACTGCCGGGTTTGGCTGGCTGGAAGGCCGGCTGGTGCCGTGGACGCGCGATTGATTGCGTGGTTGAGCATGGCGAAGCTTGCGATCTCACGGCTCAACAAATCGTTCGGCGACCTCGAGGCGCTGCGCAGTATCGATCTGTCCGTGGAGCGTGGCGAGTTCATCGCGCTGGTCGGGCCAAGCGGCTGCGGCAAGACGACATTTCTGCGCATCGTCGCCGGGCTCGAAGCCGCAACCTCCGGCGAGGTGCTGCTCGACGGCCGCGCCGTGAAAAAACCCGGCGGTGACCGCGGCTTCGTGTTCCAGAACGACAATCTCCTGCCGTGGCGCAGCGTATTCGCCAACGCCATGATCGGCCGCGAAATCTCCGGCCAAGCCGGCGCCGCCGAACGCCAACACACCATGAAGCTCCTGAAGCTCGTCGGACTCGAAGGTTTCGAGCATTACTATCCGCGGCAGTTGTCGGGCGGCATGCGCCAGCGCGTCAACCTCGCCCGCGCGCTCGCCATCGATCCGGAAATTTTGCTGATGGACGAGCCGTTCTCGGCGCTCGACGCGCAGACCCGCGAGATCATGCAGACCGAGCTGTTGCGCATCTGGGAAGAGGGCCGGAAAACCGTGCTGTTCGTCACCCATCAGATCGACGAAGCAGTGTTTCTGTCCGACCGCGTGCTGGTGTTCGCGCGCCGGCCCGGCCGCGTCCAGGCCGAGCTCAAGATCCCGCTGCCGCGCCCGCGGGCGCTAACACTCAAGCGCACGCCCGAGTTCGTCGCGCTCGTCGACCGCATCTGGCGCATGATCGAAGACGACGTGCGCGCCGCGGCGCTGTATGAGAATGCGTGAGTTCAATAGCGTGTCCCGGATGCGGTGCAGCGCGTAGCGCAGCAAAGCGTTGCACCGCTGGTGCGGGACCTTCGCAAATTCTGCGTTTGTAACGGTCCCGGGTCTGCAGCGCACCACTTCGTGCTGCGCCGCGCCCGGGAAACGGCGGGGGGATTATTTCACCCGCGCGATGTAATACGCCAGGTCGAGAATCTGCGGGTCGCTGATCGGGGCCACGACGTCGGCCATCGAGGCGTCGTAGCCGTGGCGGGAATTGTCCTTATAGCTGCGTAGCGCCTTGACCAGATACTCCTCGCGCTGGTCGGCGATGCGCGGCACGTTGTCCTGGCCGGCGAAGGTCGGGGTGTGGCAGAAATTGCAGCGGTTCTGCTCGACCAGCGCG
>JASHWN010000416.1 GCA_030044035.1 Xanthobacteraceae bacterium | reverse complement strand
CCCAAAGTGCGGTGACGAAATCGGCCTCGCTCCAATTGCCGATGCCATCGTTCGGGTTGGGCGAGATGTTGGGCACGTAAAACGTGCCGAACGGGCAGGGCAGCGCCAAGCCGCCGCCGAGTCGCGTGCGGTCGACCTTGTCGCGGTCCTTGTTGGGCACGGCGTGGCAGGAGGCGCAGCCGCCGGCGTCGAACATGGTTTTGCCGTTGGCAATGTTCGGCGTATAGGCCGGCAGCGCCGAAGCCGGCACGGTCGCCGGCATGGTCACGATCCAGAATGCGACAAAGCCAGCGGCCACTACGACGGCCGCGATGATCGCCAGCGCTCGCCATCGCCGCCGCATGATTCGTTCCCAAACTCCGTGCCCCAGCAATGGCGCAATGCCGCTCAGTCAAACAGCGCCACCGCGCGGGTCCAACCGGCGGAGCCACTTTTTACCTTGAAGGGAAAGCAGGCGACCGTAAAGCCGTGGTCCGGCAGCTTTTCGAGATTGCACAGTTTTTCCATGTGACAGTATGGGATCTCGCGGCCCGCCTTGTGGCCTTCCCAGATGATCGACGCATCGCGCGTCTCGAGCCAGCGCTTGCGCATATGCGCGAACGGTACGTCCCAGCCCCAGGCGTCGATGCCGGCGACACGCACGCCGCGCGAGGTCAGATAGAGCGTCGCTTCGCGGCCCATGCCGCAGCCGGCGGTGAGATATTCGTCGGTGCCGACGCATTCGCTGGCGCGGGTGTTGACGAGCACGATGTCGAGCGGTTTCAGATCATGGCCGATGCGTGCAAGCTCCGCCTCGACTTCGGCAGCGGCGACGACGTGGCCGTCCGGCAATTTGCGGAAGTCGAGCTTGACGCCGGGCCGGAAGAACCAATCGAGCGGCACCTGGTCGATGGTCGGCATCGGCTTGCCGTCGATCGAATGCGATTGGAAATGGATCGGCGCGTCCATGTGGGTGCCGTTGTGGGTGGTCAGCTGCACCTGCTCGATGGCCCAGCCCTCGCGCTCAGGTAAATCTTCGGGTCGCAATCCGGGAAACAGCTCGCACATCAGCGGCGCGGTCTCCGCGTTGCTGCGGTATTCGATCTTCGGCCGCATGAACGGCGGATCGTAGACGGTGTCGTTGTCGAGCGGCGACGACAGATCGATCATCCGGCTGGGCGGCTTCATGGCTCTTATTCCTTCATGCATTCGTCGGACGGGCGGCAGCTTATCATGAAGAATACGTTGGACGTTCAGCCGTCATTCCGGATCGCCGCGAAGCGGCGAGTCCGGAATCCATATTCCCTGCGCCGGGGTTATGGATTCCGGGTTCGCGCCTTCGGCGCGCCCCGGAATGACGAGTGGGGCCGCAGGCTTGTCAATGCCGCCCGCGCGCGGCTAAACGCCAAAGCGAGCGAGTCATCGAGGAGAGTTATGAGCGAGCAATGGAATAAGTACGAGCGCACCGCCGCGCGCCGCCACGGCCGGCCCGGCCGCGAAGTCCGGCCGGCGAGCATCACCGTCGACATTCACTCCCATGTCGGCGTGCCGGAAGCCGCGAAATTCGTCGAGCCGTACCTTGATTGGGCAACGGTGCCGCTCGCCCAATTCGCCACGCCAGAGACCAAGGCGCTTTCGGCCAAGCAGGAAGCCGACATCCGCGCCCGTGGCGGCCTCGACCGCCGGCTCGCCGACCTCGACGCCATGGGCGTCGACGTGCAGATGATCGCGCCGCCGCCGCAGCAATGCTACGACACGGTGCCGCTCGACATCGCCGTGCCGGCAACGCGGCTCGTCAATGACGGCATCGCGGCGTTCTGCGCGCAAAAGCCGGACCGCTTAAAACCGTTCGGCGCGGTGCCGATGACCGACGGCGCCGAGGCCGCCAAGGAGCTCGAGCGCTGCGTCACGACGCTCGGCTTCGCCGGCGTGGAAATTCTCACCAACGTCGCCGGCAAGGAATTGTCCGATCCGGCGTTCGCGCCGTTCTGGAACAAGGCCGAGGAGCTGGGCGTGCTGGTGATGATTCATCCGAACGGCTTTACCGAGGCGTCGCGGCTTAAGCGGTTCTACTTCAACAACGTCATTGGCAATCCGCTGGAGACGACGATCGCGCTGCATTATCTGATTTTCGACGGCGTGTTGGCGCGGCATCCCCGGCTGAAGATTCTCGCCGTGCACGGCGGCGGTTATCTCGGCGCCTATCCGGGCCGCATCGACCATGCCTGGGGCGCGCGCTCCGACAGTCATGGCGATCTGCAGGAGCCGCCGACCACGTATCTCAAGCGCATCTACGTCGATACCGTCGTGTTCACGCCGGCGCAGCTTGAAGAGCTGGTGCGCACGTTCGGCGCCGATCATGTGCTCATGGGCACCGATTACCCGTACGACATGGCCGAGTACGATCCGGTCGGTCACATTGTGGGCGTCGAGGGCTTTGATGCCGCGACCGTCGCGGCGCTCGCCGGCGGCAACGCCAAAAAGCTGCTCGGGTTGTAGGCCGTAGGATGGGTTGAGCGGAAGCGAAACCCATCATGGTCCGTAATAGGCTCGTCGGCTGCATGGTGGGTTTCGCTTCCGCTCAACCCACCCTACAAGGCTACAAGGCGCCCATTGCCGCCCCGCCGCCAAGTCGGTAAACCAAGCCCGCCGCCGCAAATCGGTCATGGCGCCGTGCGACGGCGGGCCACCATGGCGGAACAGCGAAGATGGTGCGGCGGCGCGTCGTAGAGGAGCCGATTTCCCGGCTTGCGGCCTGGTCGCTGCGGCTGGCGCTGTTTGCGCTTGCGGCGACGTTCGTCGCCATCATCATCGTGCGCTCGGGTGCGCTTGACGTCGTGCCGGCGCTGTCGACGCTCGGCGGCGCGCTGCTGCTCGGCGTCGTCGCCATTCTGCTGGCGTTCGGCGCCGGCATGGTGATCTGGCGCCAGGGCTGCGGCGGCGTGCAGCAGGCGCTGCTGGCGGTGCTGATCGGCGGCGCGCTGATCGCCTATCCGGCTTATCTCGGCGTCAAGGCCTATAAGCTGCCGTCGATCTACGACATCACCACCGATCCGATCGACCCGCCGCAATTCGACGCCATCGCGCGGTTGCGGCCGCGCGATGCCAATCCGATCACCTATGAGGGCCTGTACGCCGCCGAGCTGCAGCACACCGCCTATTCGGACATCGAACCGGAAGACACCAGCGCCACGCCGCAAGAAGCCTACGAGGCCGCCCTGAAGGTCATTACCCGGAATCGCTGGCGCATCGTCGACCAGCGGCCGCCGCAGCAGCCGGCGGCGACGCGCGTTGCCGAGGCGCGGCAGCCGCACGACGAGGCGGCGTCCGACGGCATCATCGAGGCGGTGGCGCGCTCCATAATTCTCGGCTTCCGCGAGGACGTCGTGGTGCGCGTCCGCGCCACCAGCGACGGCACCCGCATCGACGTCCGCTCGGCGTCGCGCTATGGCCGCAACGATCTCGGCAGCAACGCCGCGCGGGTGCGCGATTTGCTCGCCGCGATCGACGACATTCTGTCGGCGCCGCATCCGGAGAAGGAGCTGCCCAACAAGGTGCCGCCCGGTCAGGCGCCGCGCGGCCGTTCCGCCAAGCGATAAGTGCCGCCGATCGCCGGCGGTCCGTCGGTGGCGACGATACCGCGCGCGACCAAATCTTCCAGATGCGCCAGCGTCGACAGCCCGGCAGCGCCAATGAGGCGCGGATTGAGCCCGATATAGACCGCCTTGACGATGGTCGGGATGTCGGCCGCGCCCTTGCCGAGCCGGTGCAGGATCGAGGCTTCGCGCCCGCGCCGATGCTCGATCAGAAACCGCACATAGCGCGGCGCGTCGCGCACCGGCGCGCCGTGGCCGGGCAGGTAGAGCGGCTCGCTCCGCGCGGCGAGCTTGTGCAGCGAGGCCATGTAGTCGCTCATGGCGCCGTCGGGCGGCGCCACGATGGTGGTCGACCAGGCCATGACGTGGTCGCCGGCGAACAAGAGATCGCGCTCCTTGAACGCGTACGCCATGTGGTTGGCGGTGTGGCCGGGCGTCGTCACTGCTTCCAGCGTCCAGCCATCGCCGGCGACCACCTCGCCGTCTGCGAGTGCGACGTCGGGGCGAAAATCCATGTCGGCCGAGGCGTCGAGGCGGCGCGTCTCGCCGATGTGCAGCGGGCGCGCCAGACGGTGCGGCCCTTCGGCAAGAACCTGGGCGCCGGTGGCGGCCTTGATCTTCGGCACCGCGGGCGAATGGTCGCGATGGGTGTGGGTGACGAAAATGTGCGTCACGGTCTCGCCGCGCACGGCGTCAAGCAGCGCCGCGACATGAGCATCGTCGTCCGGGCCGGGATCGAGGATCGCCACCTTGCCGCGGCCGATGATGAAGCTCACCGTGCCCTTGTAGGTGAACGGCCCGGGATTGTTGGCGACGACCGCGCGGACATCCGGGGCGACCTCTTTGGGCTTTCCGGGCACGAGATCGAAGCTTTTGTCGAACGGAATATCGTCGCTCATGCGCAGCCCGCGCTGCTCCGCAAAAGCGGAGCACCATCATTGAATGTGCTGCCGCATCTGCACCGCGCTGCAGGCAATGTCCAGCGCCGCTGCGATGGCTCTAATTTTGGCGTTGGCGCGGCCAATCACGTGCGCAAAAGAATAGAGCCCCGAATGCCGGGAATCCGGGGCTCCGGCAATCCCGCGCGCAAAGGAACGATCGGGATCGCCGATCCTTGCCATGCAAACGGCGGGCCAACTCGGGAGCAAGTCGGGCGCGCGGAATTCTTACAGATTCTCGCTCGATTCTCGCGCAGCGGGCATCATTGGCTGCCGCGGTAGGCGATCACTGGCTATTTTGCAGGCACAAGCCTCGTCATTGCGAGCGAAGCGAAGCAATCCAGGGGTCGGGTGCACTGAATTCTGGATTGCTTCGTCGCCCCTTCGGGGCTCCTCGCAATGACGACGTGAGCCACCCATCCTAAAACGGCGTGCGGCTGCGGATGGCGGCCGCCAGCGTGCCCTCGTCGAGATAATCGAGCTCGCCGCCGACCGGCACGCCGTGGGCGAGGCGGGTCACCTTGACGCCGGCATCGTGCAGAAGGTCGGTGATGTAGTGCGCGGTGCTCTGGCCGTCGACCGTGGCGTTGAGCGCCAAGATGATTTCCTTCACGGCAGGATCGTGCGCGCGCTTGACCAGCGCGTCGATGGCGAGGTCGTCCGGGCCGATGCCGTCGAGCGGCGACAGCGTGCCGCCGAGCACGTGGTAGCGGGCGTTGAGCGCCTGCGCGCGCTCGAGCGCCCACAGGTCGGCGACGTCGGCGATCACCACGATGGCCGACGCATCGCGGCGCGGATCGGCGCAGATCGCGCACGGATTCTGTGTGTCGATGTTGCCGCAGATCCGGCACACTTCGATCTTGTCGATCGCGGTCGCCAGCGCGGCGGCGAGCGGCGCCATCAAGGCTTCGCGCTTTTTGATCAGAAACAACGCCGCGCGCCGCGCCGAGCGCGGCCCGAGCCCGGGCAGCCGCGCCAACAGCTGAATCAGGCGTTCGATTTCGGGTCCGGCGGAGATCGCAGCCATCAAAACAATTTCATGCCGGGCGGCAGCGGCAGGCCGCCGGTGAGCGCCTGCATCCGTTCCGCCAGCGTCGTTTCCAGCTTGCGCTTGGCGTCGGCATGCGCGGCGACCAGCAAATCCTCGACGATTTCCTTCTGATCGGCCTTGAGCAGCGACTCGTCGATGCGCGCATTGCGCATGTCGCCTTTGCCGGACAGCGTCACCGACACGAGCCCGCCGCCGGCCGTGCCTTCGACCTCGAGGCGCTCAAGCTCGGCCTGCATCGCTTCCATCTTCGATTTGAGCTCCGCGGCCTGCTTC
>JASHWN010000415.1 GCA_030044035.1 Xanthobacteraceae bacterium | reverse complement strand
AGCCTTGGCGTGACCGGTCGGAAGACCGACCGGTTAATTCAGATTTGTCGAGCATGTAATGCTACCCGCTATCTATCGGGTCCATCCGCGCAGAATTACATCGAACCGGATAAATTCGCGGCGATCGGAGTCGAAATCGAGTACATGGCCTATAATTATCCGCCTTATCCGCAGCAATTTGGCCCGTTCATCGAAGGAGCGTCGATCGTTGATCTTCTTTTCAATTGCGGGCCTAAGAGCATTGAATACATTGTGGAAGGCGCCGACCGTGTTCCGGACGCCAAGAGCCGCTCCGGGTAATTCGAGTCAAGCAGCCGACGCTCATGAGACGGTCGTCCGCGATCGATCGCAATAAACCCGGGGCGCCCCGCCGCGTGATGCGGCGAGGGCGCCCCGGCTTATGTGGTCGGATGCTGAGTCGGATCGTTATTGTTGGGTCATTGTTGCTGACACGGTGCACGTTCCCGCAGTGGCATTGCCGCCGAGCTTGTTGTTTCCTGCGGTTTTGAGAGTCCCACCGCCGTTGCACAACGGACCGTTACCATAGTAACTGTTGTTGTTTGCGTAGGCGGTGGTGCCGGTGTTGGTCTGGACGGCAGTTCCGGTGAAGAACAACGAGTTATCGACCTCAAGAAGGCCGCCATTCTGAACCTGCGTTCCAAAGGTCAAGTCCTGAAAGTTGGAATAGCCAACGGACACGTTGCTGTTGCTGCCGGCGGTTACGCCGCCCTGCGTAGAGGAGCCGCCGCTGTTAGTGCCGACGACGGTGGAACCATACATCTCCACCAACGCAAGCCCTGACGAGGCGGTAGCAGTCAGACCCACCGCGTTGTTGAACATCTGGGTACGGAGCACCTGCACGAGGCCGGTGGCGCTTAGCGACACGTTGATGCCGGCAGTGCTGAAGCCGTAGATTTCGCAGTTCTCGATGACCACCTGCGCAGCCGAGGAGATGCTGATGCCGCTGAGGCCGGGAGTGCCGGCGGTACCGGTGCCGTTGCCAAGCAAGCCCTGGAACCGGACGTTCTTGATGATGACAACGTCGTTCGATCCGGCGGCGACAGTGATGCCGTTGGTGCCGGAAACCAGGGTCGATGCCACTGCGCCGCCGCCGCCGTCGAGCGTGATAGACTTGGTGATGGTCAACGCGCCGAAGCCACCGGCGTCGAGATTGTCGATCTCGCCGCCCGCCACGGTCTTCGCGATGGCGCCGGCCCAGGTCTTGCACGGCGCGGTGCGGCTGCACGGATTGGCGTCGTCGCCGACGCCCGAAACCCACGTCCGCGTCGCCTGGGCGTGCGCGGGTGCGGTGTAGAGCGCGGATACGAGGGTCGTCCCCAAGATAGCCAAAGCAAACGCAATCTTCCTCATGTCACTCCTCCACATGGCGGCGCTACGGCCCGCCAAACGATGTATCCCCTGTCGTTGAAGAGCCCCTCAAGAGCCCCGAGACTGATTTTGAGAGCAGAACGCCAGAGAGTTCGCGTGGAGTCCCATCCACGCCACGGTGCCGCCATCATATCAACACCACTGCAGCGGGCAAGTCCGAGAATCAGGAGCGCGTAACCCCACGCTCACCCGCGGTGTACCCTCTCACGAACTTGGCGCCGCCCAACAGGCCTTTGATTGCGCTTGATTTTGTCCTGGCGCACGAAGCGCTCAGGGCCAGCGCGATGGCCGCCGAAATTTTCTAAAACGCCGCCAAAAGTGCGCCAAGCGCAGCTGCGGCGCGGCCGCGGAGTCTCCCGCGGTCCGCGCCGAGCACATTGACCGGCCGGCGTTTTTTGCCGATCCTTTGTGCTTACGGATGCGGCGGCTGGCTGCGGGTGCCTTCAATTCTGTCGGTCAACATACAAAATGCTTAGGCTCGAAACCCGGCTCGGCAGCGGACTCGGTCGAATCCGGTAGCTGCACCGCCTAGTCAGAGTAACCTGGAATGCGCGTCGTCCCGTTCAACCAGCCATGTTTGCGCTCGCGCGAGCTCGATTACATGGCGCAGGCGATCGAGCGTAAGCAGCTGTCGGGCGACGGCGAGTTCACGCGCCGCTGCCAAGATTATCTGCAGTCGCTGTATGGCGCGCCGCGAGCCCTTTTGACGCATTCCTGCACCGCCGCGCTCGAAATGGCGGCGATGCTGGCCGGCATCGCACCCGGCGACGAAGTGATCATGCCGTCGTTCACCTTCGTCAGCACGGCCAATGCTTTCGTGCTCCGCGGCGCAGTGCCCGTCTTCGTCGACATTCGGCCCGACACGCTCAACATCGACGAGACGAAGATACGCGACGCCATAACGCCTCGCACCAGAGCAATCTGCGTGGTCCATTACGCCGGCGTTGCGTGCGACATGGAGGCCATCCGCCGGATTGCAGAGGAAAGTGGGCTCGTTCTGATCGAAGACGCGGCCCAGGCGCACCATGCCTTTTGGCGCGATCGGCCGCTTGGCAGCATCGGACAAACGGCGGCGCTGAGTTTTCATGAGACCAAGAACGTCATCTCGGGCGAAGGCGGCGCACTCATCGTCAATGATGCCGCATTGGTCGAG
>JASHWN010000414.1 GCA_030044035.1 Xanthobacteraceae bacterium | reverse complement strand
CGCGCGTAAGCCGGGCGAGCCGAGCAATCCGCTTTATCCGAAATGGTGGAGCAGCGCTTGGACCATGTACCGCGTGTTCAAGGGCTACGACAAATATCCGCCGCCCTATGCCAATCCGCCGCAAGGGTTGACGCCGGACGATTACCAGGTCTCCTTCGGCGCGACCTATTACGACTCGACCTATGTGCCGGCAGATCACGACGGCATCGGCGCCATGATGGAGCATTACGACAAATACTGCCTGCCGATCTTTCCCATGGCGAACAATTTTACTTGCTCATTCATCTCGCTCGGCAACAAGGCTTACTTCCTCACTTATGCCGACCGGCCGAAGGACATGCCGGCGTGCTGCCAGTTCTCGCTGCACAATCATCCGCCGCGGACCGACTTCATCAAACATCTGCCCTACAACGCCGGCGAGAGCGCGCACCTCGGCGGCACCCTGCAGGCCTATTCGATGCGGCCATCGGGCATCCTGTTTGGTTATGCGTTCTACAAACAGCCGATGCCGGACAGCCATGACATAAAGGCTGCACCCTATCGGCATCCGCAGTCGTTCTATTTCGCCGGCGATCCCGACGATCCGCCCAACGCGCCGATCGTGAGTCAAAACTACACGAGCTTCCGCATGGAGCAGCCGGATCCGGCGCAGACCTGGGATCAGGTCGCCAAGATATGCCCGGCGAAACCGGGATGGTGCTGCTTGTTCGCCACCGACTGTCCAGCTGCGCAGCCGGCCGCAGCGGTGCAAGCAACGCCGACCTGGGCGACCGTCAAACCGCCGACGGAGAAGGGCCGATGAGTTATCTCGACAGTCCGAGGCTCATTTTCAGCGGATTCTTCCAGGCCGACGTTTCCACCATCAACCCGCAGCGCGGCGCTCGGTGACGAAATCAATGGCCGCTGCGCCGTGCTGTCATCATTACAATCGTCAAGCCTTGAGGGAGAACGGCCGATGCGCATTCGACATCTTCTCCGTGTTCTGCTCGGATTCGCGCCCGTCGTCGCCTTGATAGTCGCGGCGCCGTCCATCAGGGCCGCCAATACGATCGATGTCCAACAAGCGCAAAGGCTGGTGACCGACGCCGGCGCAGCCAAAGCCATGCTGACGGCGAGCACTGCCGACGAACTCGGTTGGTGGTGGTTCATCGGGCTCAACAATCCGCTGAGCGGCGCCGACCCGAAAGTCTGGGAAGGCTGGCGGCAGAGTAGCAGCGTCTATCTGCCGAACGGCGCGCCGCCGGCGCCATGGGGCCAAGAGCCGGCGCCGCCGCAAGCGGTGATCGCCATCGCCAAGCAGCAAGGCCTCAACACCAATCTGCCGTTCCACAATCTCGACAGCGACGTGCAGTCCGACGGCTTGGCGCTGCGCGATAACTTTCAGCAGAACGTGCGCTATCAGATCCTGATGAACCAGGACACGTTCGATTACATCGTGCAGCACAAGGTCTACAACGTGAACGGCCAGCAGGCGATGGCGCAGGCCAATACGCCGCTGGATTTCCCGGCAACCGCCTTCGAGATCAAGACGTCGTGGATCTGGATCGGCACCGACAAGTCGATTCTCAACCAGCTGCAGGGAAAGTATTACATCGTCAACGCCTATTACGCCTTGGTCGATGCCAGCGGCAGTCCGACCGGCGCCTATAAGGTTGGGCGCGCCGCGCTATCCGGCATGCACATCATCGCCAAGCCGGTGCCGCAATGGTTCTGGGTCACGTTCCAGAACGTCTATGACGCGCAAAATACCCAGTCCAGCAATCAGCTGCCCATGTCGCCCGCCGTCAAGCGGCTCAATCAGAAATTTCGCGGCATGCTGAAAGGCATGGGTTCGATCTTCGCCAATTACCAATTGATGGGCACGCAGTGGCAGTTCGTCGACTCCGCGGGCAAGCCGCTGCTGCTCGCCAATTCGCAGATCGAGTCCGCGTTCCAGCGCAGCTCGTCGTGCGTGACCTGCCATTCGACCGCGAGCTATTCGGTGCAGAACGGCTATTTCAACCAGGTCAAGGAACAGGACGGCGGCATCGTCTACTACACCGGCGAGCCGCCGAAGGACAAAATGCAGGGTTACAACCCGCTCGATTTCGTCTGGTCCCTCAAGCGCGCGCAGTGGCAGCGCTAGTCCCTAATCCGCTTCGTCCGACGGACGCACAGGAGATTGGCTATGAGCGTACTCTCATTTCCGCGCATCTTCTTCCAGGGCTTCATGTGCTGGGACATACCGACGGGAAACAACAACGATCAGTTTCCCACCTATGCCTATGACAAGGCGGCGCTGAATTGGCCCTATCTGAAGCAATTCGGCATCGACGAGAAGAATTTCCGAACGACCTTCCCGAACTGGTTCACCAGCGAGCAGGCATACCACCCCAACCCGAACGACCCCAACGAGACGAAGTATAGCCCGCCCGCGGAGTGGAACTTCTTCGGCACCAATGCCTGCTACTTCGTGCAGTATGAGAATATCGCCGACGGCATCATCCGCAAGAGCCGCATCACCGGCGGCGCGACGGCGTATAAGACGCCGGTCTCGCAGGATGCGCTGTTCGGCAAACCCATTGCGCTGATCGGCGATCTGTTCGGCAGCCCGGACAATGCCCGGCCGGCTCGACTGGTCGACAACAACCCGGCCAGTTCGTACAGCAGCCAGATCTACTTCAACAGCATGAGCTTCGGCGACGGGCAGACCGGTATCTCCGGCCCCTGCTATCGCCGCATGCATTCACGCTTCATCGGAACGCTGAGAAACCCGAACCTGCCGAGCGCCGGCCACGTGTCGGTAACGTGGCAGACCTGTTTCCCGAAGGACGGCCTGGTCATCAACCCGGGCACCTCGACGCTTTTGCAGACTTTGCAGAACATGATCGCTTCCGGACAGGCGAAAGGCGTCATGGTGCGGTTCAACACGTACCTCAATCTTTACTTTCAGAACGGATACTTTAACAGCTCGCCAAGGAAGCCGCACACGCTGACGGATCAGCCAGCGATCTACAAAGATGGACTGGCGACCGGCAATCAACTTGTCAATCCCTGCTACAGCCGCGTGCTCGGCGTCATCGGCCCTTGGTACAATGACGAGATTGTCAGCGTGCCGGAAGGGCGTTTTCTCGCAACCAACGCGGCGCTGCCGTTCAAGCAGAGCCCCATCGCGCATCCGATTCAGCTGACCGCATCCGTGATCAAGGGCGGGCCTCCGCCTGACCTCGCCGCGCCCGCAGCAGTGGCCGGGCCGAACATCAACGTTCCACCGGCGCAACCGACGGGGGCCGTCCAGCTGGGCGTCGCGTTCGCCGAAATCGACTACACCAAGGGGATCGTCTCGCTCGACGCCCTCAACACCTTCCCGGAATCGTTTTGGCAGGGCGACAAGGTGGACCTCGGCACCGTCACGCTTGCGGTCCAGGACGGTCAGGGCCCGCCCACAACGATCGCAACGCTTGCCTACACGGACTACAATCAGCCCAGCTATGAAACCAACGGCGGCATCATCGACATCAAGTTCGACCCCGACCCCAATGGCCCAGCGCAAAAGCTCAAGAACGGCACCCTGGTCGTTACCGCCGTCGCCGCAACATCGCCACCCACAGTCGTCAAGGCACTGGTTGAAAAGCCGTGGTCGGCGAACACCGACGACCGCGGCATCTATCTGAACGAAGGTGAATCGAAGACCTTCGACGTTTCGGTCTTCTTCAAGGGGAAACGCGCATCCAACGCCAAGTTGATGATCGCCAAATACGCGCCCGATCTGACTTCGGGCTATGTCGGACCACCGGTTCTGGCGATTGCGGCGAACGCCTCACAGATCGTCAACGTCACCAATGGTCAGACGCAGACTGTCTCAACCGACGGCACGAACCCGATCCAGACGAATGTCACTGTCGTCGACGTCGACGCCAACGGCGTCGCGCACGTCAACATAACGGCGGCAAGCGCCGGGCTGCCGGTGCTCATGTTCTATCCATTCCAGGCCGGCACCACACTGCCGCAGCCGCAACAGGAGTTCGACACTCAGGCGATCCCGTCGGGCGTCTCTTTCTATACCACGATCCGCGTTCTCTCGTTCGACGATGACTTCGTCGATCGTTTCATCAACATTTGGAACTCGCCCCCTGCTCCGGCCAAGCCCTACGATCCGGCCAACGCTTGGAACTTCGTCTACAACAACATCCTCTATCTCTACGACATGATCTTCCCGGTCATGTTGCGGTTCGTGCCCCTGGGTGACCGCCAGCGCGTGGAGGCTGCAATCGACCAGGTGCTGTCGCTGATCGCGCCAAGCTACTTTGCCGAGAGCACGCTGGCGATGCCGATTACCCGCGACCTATCGGAAGGCAAGCGCACCGTCCTGCAATTGTGGGGCGGCTTGGTCAAGAAGAACTATCCGCCGCAGCCGATCAGCAAACCGGCGGTGCCGGTAGCCTGAAACGCGCGGCTCTTGTTCAGTGATTGGGCGCGTTCAGTCCGCAATTTGCGCCGAGCCGCGATTGGTAGCGGGGGGCGGACTCGAACCGCCGACCTCCGGATTATGATTCCGCTGCTCTAACCAGCTGAGCTACCCCGC
>JASHWN010000413.1 GCA_030044035.1 Xanthobacteraceae bacterium | reverse complement strand
GTGAAGCCGCAATTTGAGGCGCCGCCAGTATCAGAGGCGCCGTAGACCGCACACCACGGATAATTCTGCCCGCTCGCGCTGCCGTCAAGTGTAGCCAAGCTGACTATGATGCCGAGCATCAAAAGCAATGGCCGCATATCCCCTCCTGCTCAGCGCGAAATAACCCCTCATGGCGTAAAATATTCCGTCCGGGAGCGCATAATGATTTGACCTGAATCAAAGCCAAGACCGCGCAGGCGTTCCAATTATAATAACTATGATAATGGTCCATGCCGCCGCATTTTGCGCTCGCATTGGTGATTGGGTTCGTTGTGACCGTCACCCAGTGTGAGAGAGTGCATCGGTGCCGGCTTGCAGCCTGCGCAATCCGTCGCCGGCAAGATAAACGTTGAATTTGCCGGACAGTTGCGTTTGCACCGATGCGTAGACAGGAGCCCAGGGCGGAAGGCCCTGGGCTTCTTCGATCCTACCGGCGTTCTACTTCCTATTTTTGTTTTATTCATAGCCCGGGTTGAGCGGAGCGAAACCCGACAGCTGCATCAAGGCCGCGATGTCTTTCCCGGATTTCGCTCCGCGCATCCGGGCTACGTGCCACGCCCGATCGGGATGCGTCCGGCCATCCACTGCCGGATTGCTCTGACGAAGGTCGGCCCGCGGCGAAGTTCGTGCCCTTGCCTTGCCGATAGCTCGGACGCGAACAAAAAACGCGCCGCGAGAACGATGGCGTATGCCCGTCATCCTCCCCTGCAGGGGGAGGGGTCGGCGAGCGAAGCGAGCCGGGGTGGGGCTGTGCGGCCCACATACTTCCCCACCCCGATGCCTCGCTTCGCTCGGCATTGACCCTCCCCCTACAGGGGAGGGTGAAGAGGGCGCGCTTGAATAAGGTTTGAACCTCGCCGCGGCAATGTTATGCCGTTGCGGCCTGCCGCGATCCTCGGCGGGCACTCAGCCGATCTTGCGACCCTTCGATGACACTCGATCACTGAAGATTGGGCACTGACATTTAGGCACAGGGCATGCGGGTATTCGTCCCCATTTCGGTCGGCGGCTGGGCCCGCTTGTTCAGCCGCTGGGACCTGCTCGCGGTGCTCTTGGTGCTCGGGCTGTTGGTCTTCCTCGGCGAGGCGAGCCGGCACCTGTTCGAGCCGCTCGTCGAATTGGAGCAGCAGCCGCCGTCGCTCGATCCGCACCATCTGCCCGAATACGCCGCGCGCACCACCTTGCGCATGCTCATCGCCATGGTGGCCTCGCTCCTCTTCACCTTCACCTACGCGACGCTCGCGGCCAAGAACAAGCGCGCCGAGCGGCTGCTCATTCCGCTGCTCGACATTCTGCAATCGGTGCCGATCCTCGGCTTCATCTCGGTGACGGTGGTGTTCTTCATGGCGCTGGCGCCCGGCCGGGTGTTGGGCGCCGAGTTCGCCGCCATTTTCGCGATCTTCACCAGCCAGGCCTGGAACATGGCGTTTTCCTTCTATCAGTCGCTGCGCACCGTGCCGGCCGAGCTGATCGAGGCGTCGTCCACCTTTCGGCTCAACCCGTGGATGCGGTTCTGGCGCCTCGACGTGCCGTTCGCCATGCCGCAGCTGATCTGGAACATGATGATGTCGATGTCCGGCAGCTGGTTCTTCGTGGTGGCGTCGGAGGCGATCAGCGTCGGCAACACCACCGTAACCCTGCCCGGCGTCGGCTCCTACATCGCCCTCGCCATCGAGCGGCGCGACCTCGCCGCGGTGTGGTGGGCGATCGGCACCATGCTGATCGTGATCCTGATCTACGACCAGCTCCTGTTCCGGCCACTGGTCGCCTGGGCCGACCGCTTCCGTTTCGAGCAGGAAGCCGGCGTGCTGCCGCCGCGCTCCTGGGTGTTCGACGCGCTGCGCCGCTCGCGCCTGGTCGACCGCACCACCGCGCCGCTCGCCGCTTTATGGCGCCGCTCGTTGCAGACCCATTGGTTCGATCGGCCGGAGGCGAAGCCCGATCGGGCGGAGGGCCATGGCTGGACCGTCTTCGTCTGGGACGGCGTCGTGCTCATCGCCGTCGCGGCGGCGCTGGTCTTGCTGGTGCGTTTTGCGCTTGCCGGCATCTCGCTCAGCGATTTCGGCGTGGCGCTGCTGCTTGGGCTTTACACGCTGACGCGTGTCGTCGTGCTGATAGCGCTGGCGAGCGTGATCTGGGTGCCGATCGGGGTGTGGATCGGCACGCGGCCGAGCGCGGCACGCATCTTTCAGCCGGTGGCGCAGTTTCTCGCGGCGTTTCCGGCCAATCTTTTGTTTCCGCTGGTGGTCTCGGCGATCGTCGCGCTCAAGGCCGATCCGAATATCTGGTTGAGCCCGCTGATGATCCTCGGTACGCAGTGGTACATCCTGTTCAACGTCATTGCCGGCGCCGCGGCGATTCCGGCCGAAATGCGCGCGGTGGCGCTCAATTTGCGGGTGGGCGGCTGGCTGTGGTGGCGCAAGATCTCGCTGCCGGCGATTTTTCCCTACTACGTCACCGGCGCCATCACGGCGTCGGGCGGATCGTGGAACGCCAGCATCGTCGCCGAGGTGGCATCGTGGGGCGACCAGCACCTGCACGCCGCCGGGCTCGGCGCCTATATCGCGGAACAGACCGAGCTCGGCGATTTTCACCGCATCGTGCTCGGCATCGCGGTGATGAGCTTCTACGTCGTCGTCATCAACCGCACGTTCTGGCGCCCGCTCTACTTCTACGCCGAACGCAAATTCCGGCTCGGGTGAAAAGTTTAGGATGATAGAGAATCCGAATGATTGATACGTCATTCCGGGGCCGAGCCAACGGGTCCGGCCCGAAGTGGCCGGCCCGATGCCAAGCTCCGCGAGGAGCCCGGAATCCATACCCCCGGCGCAGGGGTTATGGATTCCGGACTCGCCGCTTCGCGGCGATCCGGAATGACCGCCGGAGCGATCGTTCGGTTTTCGGATGAGGCAACGCCATGGCCGCTCTGCTTGAGATTCAAAATTGCTGTCAGTCGTTTCCGCGCGCCGACGGCGGCGAGCATTTGGTGCTCGACCACATCGATTTTCAGCTCGCGCAAGGCGAGATCGTCGGCCTGTTGGGCCGCACCGGCTCGGGCAAGTCGACCCTGCTGCGGCTCATTGCCGGGCTGGCGCAACCCACCCACGGCAGCATCAGCTATCTGGGTCGCCGCATCGACGCGCCGCCGCCCGGCGTCGCCATGGTGTTTCAGTCGTTCGCGCTGTTTCCGTGGCTGACGGTTTTGGAAAACGTGCAGCTCGGGCTCGAGGCGCTCGGCCTGCCCGAGGCGGAAATCAGGAGCCGCGCGCTCGCCGCCATCGACCTGATCGGCCTCGACGGCTACGAATCGGCGTTCCCGCGCGAATTGTCCGGCGGCATGCGCCAGCGCGTCGGCTTCGCCCGCGCGCTGGTCGTGCATCCCAACATTCTCTTGATGGACGAGCCGTTCTCGGCGCTCGACGTGCTCACCGCCGAAACGCTGCGCACCGATTTCCTCGACCTGTGGGGCGAAGGCAAGCTGCCGATCAAGGGCGTGATTCTGGTCACCCACAACATCGAGGAGGCGGTGCTGATGTGCGACCGCATCCTGTTGTTCTCGACCAACCCGGCGCGCATCATCAACGAGATCAAGGTCGACCTGCGCCAGCCGCGCAACCGGCTCGACCCGCAGTTCCGCGACTTGGTCGAGACCATCTATGTGGCGATGACGGCGCGCACGCCGCGGCCCACGCAGGTCGGCGCGCTGACCACCATGAACACGGTGCTGCCGCGGGTGTCTGCGAACCTGTTGTCCGGCCTGATCGAGACCGTCGCCGGCCAGCCCTATAACGGCAAGGCCGACCTGCCGGTGCTCGGCGACGAACTGCACATGGAGGTCGATGATCTGTTTCCGGTCGCCGAATCGCTGCAGCTCCTGCATTTCGCCGAGATCGAGGGCGGCGACATCAAGCTGACCGACGCCGGCAAGCAGTTCGCCGAAGCCGGCATCGACGACCGCAAGAAATTGTTTCAGCGCCAGCTCCTGACCTACGTGCCGCTCGCCGCCCATGTCCGCCGCGTGCTGCAGGAGCGCGCCAATCACGTGGCGCCGAAGAGCCGCTTCCTCGACGAGCTGGAAGACCACATGAGCACCGAGGATGCCGAGCACACGCTGCGCGCCGTCACCGCCTGGGGCCGCTTCGCCGAGCTCTACGCCTATGACGACGATTCGCAGACGTTCAGCTTGGAGAACCCGACGTAGCGCGTGTGTTTCCCGGGCGCAGCGCAGCACGAAGTGGTGCGCTGCAGACCCGGGACCGTTACGAATTCCGTGTTTGCAACGATCCCGGATCAGCGGTGCACCGCCACAGCGCGTCGAAGACGCGCGTAAACGCGCTTATGCTGCACCGCATCCGGGAAACAGATTAGGCCACCGGCTCCTTCCGCCGCTCGCGCAGCAATCCCTCCTGCGCCACCGAAGCGATCAGCGTGCCGTTGCGGGCGAAGATCAGGCCGCGGGAAAAGCCGCGCGAGTCGGCGAGGCTCGGACTGTCCTGGGCGTAGAGCAGCCACTCGTCGGCGCGGAACGGCCGGTGAAACCACAGCGCATGATCGAGGCTTGCCGCCATGATGTCCTTGTCGAACACGCTGCGGCCGTGCGGGATGAGCGCGGAATCGAGCAGCATCATGTCGGACGCGTAAGCCAGCACGCATTGATGGATCGCCGGCGCGTCAGGCAGGCTGCCGGTGGCGCGGATCCAGACGTGAAAGCGGCCCTCGTCGGATTTTTCGCCCAGATACCGCCGCAACTCGACCGGGCGGAGCTCGATCGGGCGCTCGCGCTCGTAATAACGGCGCACCGGCTCGGGCATCAGCGGCCACACCTTGTCCTTCATCTCGGCTTCGCTCGGCAGCGCCTCCGGCATCGGCACGTCGGGCATTTTGACCTGATGGGTGAGGCCGTCCTCGCGCAGGTGGAACGACACCGACATCGAGAAGATGGCGTGGCCGTGCTGGATCGCGACCACGCGCCTTGTGGTAAAGCTGCGGCCGTCGCGGATGCGGTCGACCTCGTAGATGATCGGCACCTTGGGGTCGCCGCCGAGCAGAAAATAGGCGTGCAGCGAATGCGGCGGGCGGGCCGCCAAATCCTCCACCGTGCGGCACGCCGCCACCAGCGCCTGGCCGATCACCTGGCCGCCGAACACGCGCTGCCAGCGGTCTTGCGGCGAGCGGCCGCGGAACAGATTGAGCTCGAGCGGCTCCAGATCGAGGATTTCGAGCAATCCTTTGACGGCGGAAGACATTATCTCTCCAGAGAGCGGCGGCCCGGCGGCCGGGATCGGCACGGGGCCAAAGCCAAATCGAACGTGCTAAGATAAAGCCTCTGCCGAGGCAGGCGCGCAAGCGCCTGTATGGACGTGAGTATG
>JASHWN010000412.1 GCA_030044035.1 Xanthobacteraceae bacterium | reverse complement strand
GCCGTGGGTCGACGGCGCGGTGCTGCCGAACGGGCGCGCCTCGAGCACCTACCGGCTGTTCATGACCGAAGCCTATCCGGCGGTGCGCAACATCATCGAGAAGGTGGTGGCCTCGGGCTTGATTTATCTCCCCTCCCACGCGCGCGACTTCAAGAATCCTGAGATCGACAAGTACCTGGCCAAATACGTGCGCGGCTCGAACGACATCGATTACAAGGAGCGCATCAAGACCATGAAGCTATTATGGGACGCCATCGGCAGCGAGTTCGGCGCCCGCCACGAGCTCTACGAGATGAACTATTCGGGCAGCCACGAGCTGGTGCGCATCTTCCCGCTGCAGCAGGCGCAGGGCAACGGCGAATTTGCGCAAATGCTCGGCCTGGTCGAGCAATGCATGGCCGATTACGACGAGGACGGCTGGAAGCATCCGGCGTATCGGAACGGCGGGGATGTGAGCGCGATTGGGAAGTAGGGGCAAGCGGTTCGCTTTGCGCTCGCAGCCGCGAAAATGGAATTGTTTCCCGGATGCGGTGCAGCCAAAAGCGCGTTCATGCGCGTCTTCGACGCGCTATGGCGGTGCACCGCTGATCCGGGATCGTTTCAAACTCGGAACTTGTGACGATCCCGGGTCTGCAGCGCACCACTCCGCTTCGCTCCGTGCTGCGCTGCGCCCGGGAAACGGCTGATCATTAGTGCGCCACGTCGAAGCCGGCCGTAATGCGCACCGACAGCGTGTCCTCGCCGGCGGCGATCGGCACCGGCGCTGCCGCCATCCGCACAGCGGCGAAGCGCGGCTGCGGCACGTTGGCCTGATCCTCGACGACCCATGACACCGCGCCGAGCGCGAGCCCGGCGGCCTGCGCGTAAAGCTGTGCCTTGCGCCGCGCGTCGGCGAGCGCGGCGGCGCGCGCCGCGTCGAGCGCCTTCGACAGATCGGCATGCAGGAATTGCACGCCGCCGACGGCGTTGGCGCCGGCCGTGATCGCCCGATCGAGAACATCGCCGACCTTGTCGATCTGGCGGACCGTCACGGCGACCTGGTCGGTGACCGCAAAGCCGGAAAGTTTTTGCTGGCTGCCCGAAAATGAACCGGCGGGAGCGTAAACCGGCTGCACGGAAAAGTGTTCGGTCTGGATGTCGTTCGGCGCGATGCCGGCGTCGCGCAGCGCTGTCATCACCGCACTCATCGCGCGCGAATTGGCATCGGTCGCCGCCTTGGCGGTGACGCCCTGCGTCGTCGCGCCGACGGTGAGCAGGGCAAAATCCGGCGCCGCCTGCACGCTGCCTTCGCCGCTGACGATGACGCGCGCTTGCGGCACCGCATACGGTTCCTGCGCCCGCGCCGGCGCCATCGCGGCGAGAACGGACGCGGCGAACAACGCGATGCAAACCGCGGATTTCGCGGCACAATTCGGTACAGCCATGACGGTCTCCTTCGCTATACGCGCCAAGCCTACGCCCACCAAGCCTACGCGCCCCAAGACTACGCGCCCCAGGTCCGGCGCAGCACGCTCAGCCAATTACGAAAGCATAGTTTTTCGATCAATTCGTGGCCAAAACCGCGGCCGCGTAGCGCCGCGATCAGCTTCGGCAGGCCGGCGGCGTTGCCGAGCTCGGTCGGCATCGGCGCGCCGTCGAAATCGGAGCCGAAGCCGACATTGTCTTCGCCGGCATGCTCGAGCATGTGCTCGACGTGGCGCACGATGAGGTCGAGCGGCGTATTTTTGTCGCGGCCGCCGTCGGGCCGCAGGAAGCTGACCGCGAAATTGACGCCGACCAGGCCGCCGGAGCGGCCAATCGCGGCGAGCTGGCGGTCGGTCAGGTTGCGGGCATGCGGCGACAGCGCATGGGCGTTCGAGTGCGTGGCGACCAGCGGCGCGTCGCTCAGTTCGGCGACGTCCCAAAAGCCGCGCTCGTTGAGATGCGACAGGTCGATCAGAATCTTCAGCCGGTTGCAGGCGCCGATCAGCGCTTTGCCCAAGTCGGTCAGGCCCGGCCCGGTGTCGGGCGACGACGGCGAGCGGAACGGCACGCCGTCGCCGAAAATATTCGGCCGGCTCCAGACCGGACCGAGCGAGCGCAGCCCCGCGGCGTGCAGCACATCGAGCATTTGGAAATCGGCGTCGATCGCCTCGGCGCCTTCGATGTGCAGCACCGCGGCAACGGCATCGTCGGCAAAGCAGCGCTCGATCTCGGCCGTGCTGCGGCAGACGCGAAGCCGCGCTTCCGCCTGCCGCTCGATGCGGTAGAGCAGCGACACCATGGCGTTGACCGTGCGCTGTGCGTCGGCGGCATCGAGCGCCGGCGGCGTCGGCGTGCCGGAAAAATTCGGCTCGGCCGCCTTGTCGCTCGCCTCGTTTTTTTCCTTCTTTCCGTTTTGCTCCTTTTTCTCCGGCGACGGCACGAAGATGGCGAACAGGCCGCCGGCAAAGCCGCCCTGCCGCGCCTTGGCGAGATCGAGCTGGCCTTTTTCTTCGCCGTGCAGAAAGCCTGCGATGGCGGCATCGCCGCCGCGCCGGAAGAGGCGCAACAGCGCATCGTTGTGGCCGTCGAAAATCGGAATGCGGGGTGGCGAGGTCATGCTATTCGGG
>JASHWN010000411.1 GCA_030044035.1 Xanthobacteraceae bacterium | reverse complement strand
CGTTGGTGGTCCGCTTCGGATTTTTGATGAAGTTGTGCCACTCTTTGATGAAGGCGGCGTTGGCCGGCGTCTTGATCGACTCGAAATAGTTCCAGGCCGCGAGATGCCCGACCAGCGGCTTGGTGTCGAGGCCGGCCAGCTCCTCTTCGCCGACCGAGAACGCCACGACTGGAATGTCGGTCGCCTTGATGCCCTGGTTGCCGAGCTCCTTGTAGAACGGCACGTTGGCGTCGCCGTTGATGGTCGAGACCACCGCGGTCTTCTTGCCGGCCGAGCCGAACGCCTTGATGCGCGACACTTCGGTCTGCCAGTCGGAGAAGCCGAACGGCGTGTAGTTGATCAGGATGTCTTCGGGCGCCACCTTGAGTTCGTTCTTCAGGTACGCTTCGAGAATCTTATTGGTGGTGCGCGGATAGACGTAATCGGTGCCTTCCAGCACCCAGCGCTTGACCGAGCCGCCGTCCTTGCCGGCCAGATAATCGACCGCCGGTATCGCCTGCTGGTTCGGCGCGGCGCCGGTGTAGAACACGTTGCGCTGGCTCTCCTCGCCTTCGTACTGCACCGGATAGAACAGGATGCTGTCGAGCTCCTTGAACACCGGCAGCACCGATTTGCGCGACACCGAGGTCCAGCAGCCGAACACCGCGGCGACCTTGTCCTGGCTGATCAGCTCGCGCGCTTTCTCGGCAAACAGCGGCCAGTTCGAGGCCGGGTCGACCACGACCGGCTCGAGCTTCTTGCCGAGCAAGCCGCCCTGCTTGTTCTGCTCGGCAATCAGCATCAGCATGACGTCCTTGAGCGTCGTCTCGCTGATCGCCATGGTGCCGGACAGCGAATGCAGAATGCCGACCTTGATCGTATCCGCGGCCATGGCCAGCCGGGGCGCCATGAGCCCGGCGGCAAGCCCGGTGGCGGAAGCGAGCAACCGGCGCCGGTTGAGCGTAAGATTTAATGTGGGAGTGTCGGACATCGATAAAGCCTCCGCCTGTCTGGGAGCGCAAAGGCGCCCTTCCTGCCGAGCGGATCGCAAGCCACGTGCCAATTTCGTTAACGTCTAAGACCCTGACTCGCATCACGAATATAAATCCGAGCGGATATCGGCTGATTTTTTAGCAGCGCTCCGCCCATTTTTCGGGCAGCATTGAAGACACGAGGCCGGCTCGTGGGCTGAGCGCAGCGAAGCCCACGCGGACGAAGATCGTTGCAGCGAACGCGTGGGCACGGCGCTGCGCGCCTTTACCCACCCTACAACGCTAACCCACCCCACAATGCTGCGGGGAGGCGGCAGGTGATCAATCCCAAAGCCGCGCCTTGCGACGAAGGCGCGATCCGGTCGATCGCCGCAGCTGCGCCGTGCACCGTCAGCACCAAATCGTGGGTGCTCGTTGCCACGATCCTGGCTTCGACCATCGCCTATGTGGATGAGTCCGTCGTCAACATCGCGCTGCCGGCGATCGAAAGAGACCTGGCCGCTTCGGCGGCCGTCGTGCAATGGCTGGTCAACGCCTACACGCTTTGCCTTGCGGCGCTGCTCTTGATCGGCGGCGCCGCCGCCGACCATTTCGGGCGGCGCAAAATGTTCATTGTCGGCGTCAGCATCTTCGCCGTGGCATCGCTGTGCTGCGGACTGTCACTGAACGTCGCCGTCTTGATCCTGGCGCGCGCCATTCAAGGTTTTGGCGCGGCGCTGCTCGTTCCGTGCTCGCTGGCGCTGATCGGCGCCTCGTTCGACGAAGCCGAACGCGGCCGGGCGATCGGCACCTGGGCCGGCTTTTCCGCCATCGCCGCCGCGGTCGGCCCGATCCTGGGCGGCTGGATCGTCGATCATTTCAGCTGGCGCTGGATTTTTCTGATCAACCCGCTGCTCGCGCTGCCGGCGATCTGGATCGCCATCGCGCACGTGCCGGAAAGCGTCGATCCACAGGCAACGGGCCGATTGGATTGGCGCGGCGGCTTTTTTGCCCTGACCGGGTTGGCCGGCGTCTGTTTCGGCCTGATCGCGGCGCCGGATTTCGGCTGGACCGACGCGCGGGCGCTGGCGCCGCTCGGCTGCGGCGTGGTGTTGCTCGGCGTCTTTCTCTGGGTCGAACGCCACAGCGCGGCGCCGATGCTGCCGCTCGAGCTGTTCGGTTCGCGCACCTTTTCGGTCGTCAACCTGCTGACGCTCTTGCTCTACGCCGCGCTCGCCGCCGCTTTCTTCTTTCTGCCGTTCGCGCTCATTCAAGTTCATGGCTATACGGCGCTGCTCGCCGGCATCGCGTTTCTGCCGTTCACCGTCATCATGGCCTTGCTGTCGCGCTGGTCGGGCGGCTTGCTCGATCGGCTCGGCGCCCGACTGCCGCTGGTGGTCGGGCCGGCCATCACCGCGCTGGGCTTTGGCCTGTTGGCCGCCATCGTGGCCAACGGGGCATATTGGGCGTTTCTGGCCGCGCTCTCGGTGCTCGGCCTCGGCATGACGATCAGCGTCGCGCCGCTGACGACGACGGTGATGAACGCGGTGCCTAGCGACAAGATGGGCGTGGCGTCGGCCATCAATAACGCCGTGGCCGCGCTCGCCAGCCTGCTTGCCGTCGCCATCTTCGGCGCCGTGGCGCTGGGACTCTATGACCGAGCGCTGGACCGGGCGCTGGCGCAGAATTCAGGCTCGGCGGAGGTCACGCAGGCCGTTACCGCCGCGCGCGGCAAATTCGCCGCTGCCTCAGCCGGCGGCGCGGGCGCAGGCGGCGTCCAGGCGGAAGCGCACCGCATCATTACGACGTCGCTCGCGCAAAGCATCGAGGACATCATGTGGCTCGCCGCCGCGCTGGCGCTTGCCGCCGCCGCAAGCGGCACGCTGTTGCCCCGCGCTCGATCGGACGGGTCCTGAACCTGACAGACCATCAACGTCGTTTGGAGGCACTCGTGTGGAAGGTACCCGCCAGTCCTCCGAATACAAAAAGTTCAATAAACCGCCACTACATCGGACTGCGATTTGGCAGTGACCGTGGCGAACAGATAGTCAACTGGGCGCGCCAGCCGCAAAATAGTTCTTTTGATTTCGCCACCATGCGACGAAAACCAGCATGCCACCGAAGATGAAAACGAAAATAAAAATAAATGGAAGCACAGGCAATCCGCGCAGAATGGCAGTCCAAAGCGGTGCGATCACGCCGCTCAGCAGATATATCAGCACTAGAATCGGAATTAATCTCCAATAAACCGGCT
>JASHWN010000410.1 GCA_030044035.1 Xanthobacteraceae bacterium | reverse complement strand
ATAGCCGCGGCCGATCACCGCCACCATGCCGGGTCCGGCCGCGATCTCGATCACGCCTTTCACCGCGCGCGCCGCACTGTCGTCGATATTTTTGATGCGCGCGCCAAAGCGCGGCGGCCGCGCCATCAACGCGGTCAGCATGCCCGGGCGCTTGACGTCGAGCGCGTACTGCGCGCTGCCGTCGATTTTCGCGCGGGTGTCGACGCGCGGCACGCGCTTGCCGATCAGCGTGAACGCCGACGGCTGTTTCAGCGTCACGCTCCACGGCACGAGCTCTCTCGCCGCCTTGGCGGCGAAGGCGCCGAAAGTGCCGCGCTTGCCGGAGCGCGCATGGGAGAGAATGCCGCTGTGCACCTCGATGTCGCTTGCCGAGACATTCCATTCCGCGGCGGCGGCTCGAACGAGCATGAGCCGCGCCATGGCGCCGGCCTGGCGCATTTGCCCGGCCGCGTTGGCGATCGACGAACTGTTGCCGGTGCCCTGCACCTGTCCCCAGAACAGATTGTTGTAGTGCGCCACATCGGCCGGCGCCGATTCCACTCGGATCTGCGCCCAGTCGGCGTCGAGCTCATCGGCCAACAGCGTGGCCAGCCCGGTGTAAACGCCCTGGCCGAACTCGAGATGCTTGCAGACGATGGTGACGGTGTTGTCCGGCGCGATGCGCACGAAGGCGTTGGGCTTGAACGCATTGGGCTTCGAGTCTTGAGTTTGCGCCCGAGCGGCGCTCGGCAACGTCAGATGAAAGCCGAGCACTAGGCCTGCGCCAGCGGCGGCCGTGCCTTTGACGAAAGCGCGCCGGCTCGGATGCGCGTTCATTGCCGGGTCGTGTGGCAATCGGAGCAATTCACCGTCTTGTCCGGCGGCAGACCGTCGCCGACCGGCGGCAGGCCGAATTTCGCCGCCGCCCGCGGCGTGCAGATCTCCGGCAGCGCAAATGCGTCGGGCGGCATTTTTACGCCTGGCAGCCAGCGATGGTAGTCGGCGATGTTGAGCCCAAGGCCGATGGCTTCCGGTTCGGTGAACAGAATCGGCCGGCCGGCCGTCGTGTACCAGCTCCAGTTCACGTGCAGTCCTTCGCCTTTGACCGGGCAGGCGCGGATGACGCTCACCTCGTTGGCGCCGAAATCCGGATTGTGATCGATGACGCCGCTGCATGCGCAAGCGGCGACGCTCATCCAATCCGGACGCACCGCGCCGGGCGTCGCCGCGCGGCAGGCGAACACGCCGTTCGGCAGCCGTTCAATGCCGTAGCCGACGCCGCGCGTCTGTACGCTCTGCAGCTCGAGCTGCGGCGGCAAGGTGCGCGGCTCGTTCATCAGACCGACCATCGCCCCGGCGCCATCCCAGTCGTAATACAGCATGGTCGGCAGCGGCGTGAACTGAAACTGAATCGGCGTGAGAATGGCCGTCATGACGAACTGGTTCGGCCAGGACGGCGGCGCGCCCGCGGCCGCGCAGGCTTGGCGGCTTAAGCCCGGAATGAGCGCCTGCACGCGCGTGGCGCGCTCGGCCGCATCGATGTCGCTGCCGGTCGCCATCAGCTCCGGCGCTGTCGAGGCGGCAAGCTCTGCCGGCGCCGCCTTCTTCGCTTTCGCCGCGCAGAAATCGCGCAAGCGCGCGAGATTTGTTTGCTCGAGCGGCGCAAACGTCGGAAAGTACGTCATCGCGTAATCGCCGATCACCGCCGGCTCGGCGGCCCGCGTCGGAAACATGATGCGCCACGGCAGCCGCGTGTCGGTGCGGTACCATTGCCAGAGGGCGCGGCCGTCGGGCGACGCCGTCTTCCACCACTGCGCGTTTTTGGTGCCGACCGGCGCTTCGCCGTCGCAGGTCGAGCGGCCGGTCAGCCAAGCGTCCGGCGGCGGATCGTATTTGTGGCCGAGCGCCGTGCAGGCATTGGGCGCATCGTGCGGGCCGCTCAGCCGATAGGTTTCCTTCTCGGTGATGAGCAGATCGACGGTGCCGGATTGCAGGCCGGTGAGCGTGGCGCGCATCGCCTGCGCCGCGCCGTCGCGCACGAACTCGCCGACCACGAGCTGCTGGCGCAGATACGGCAGCATCAGCCCGACCGCGCGCCAGCGTTGCGGCAGGGCCGGCTGCGTCGCCGGCTGACACGCCGCAAACATCGGCAGCCCCGAATCGTCGGCCGCCGAAGCGCTGCCACAAACAGCCAACATCGCACACGCAGCAGCGAGCAGCGTCGGCTTTTTACGATGCACAAGATTGAGCGAAGACCCCAGCCGCATGGCCGCACAGTACCTGGCTTGTTCGGCGATCGGCAACTGCGCGCGCCTCAATGGCGGAAATGACGCGTGCCGGTGAACACCATGGCGATGCCGTGGTCGTCGGCGGCCTTGATCACTTCGTCGTCGCGTACCGAGCCGCCGGGCTGGATCACCGCGGTGGCGCCGGCCTCGATGGCGACCAAAAGCCCGTCGGCGAACGGGAAGAACGCGTCGGAGGCGACGACGGAGCCTTTGGTCGCGGGCTCGCTCAGGCCGGCGGCCTGCGCCGCATCGGCTGCCTTGCGGGCGGCGATGCGCGCGGCATCGACCCGGCTCATCTGTCCGGCGCCGATGCCCACTGTAGCCGAGTCCTTGGCGTACACGATAGCGTTCGATTTCACATGCTTGACGACGCGAAAGGCAAAGCGCAGGTCGCGCAGTTCGGCATCGGTCGGCGCGCGCTTGGTCACCGGTTTGAGTCTCATGTCGTCGACCACAGCGTTGTCGCGACTTTGCACCAGGAACCCGCCCGCCACGGTCTTTGCAATGAGCCCCGGCGCGCGCGGATCGGGCAGGCCGCCGGCGAGCAACAGCCGCAGATTTTTTTTGGCGGCGACGATGGCGATCGCTTCGTCGGTGGCATCCGGCGCGATGATGACTTCGGTGAAGACCTCCGTGATGGCGCGCGCCGCATCGGCATCGAGCGGGC
>JASHWN010000409.1 GCA_030044035.1 Xanthobacteraceae bacterium | reverse complement strand
TGAATTCGCGCTCGATGCCAAGGCGGCCCACGCCGCGGTGCAGAGTATCGCCGAGCCGCTCGGCTATCGCGGAGAAAACGGCGCGATCGAAACCGCCGACGGCATTTTGGCGATCGCAACCGTCGTCATGGCAGGCGCCATCAAGAAGATTTCGGTCGAGCGCGGCCTCGATCCGCGCGATTTCGTGCTGTTTTGCTATGGCGGCGGCGGGCCGCTGCACGCCGGCGCGCTGGCCCGCGAGCTGTCGATTCCGACCATCATCGTGCCGCCGGAGCCCGGCAATTTCTCCGCCATCGGCATGCTGCTCGCCGACGCGCGGATCGACCTGTCGAAGACTTTTCTCGGACCGTTGAACGAAGCGACCGTTGCGGCGCTCAACGAGACCTTCGCGGCGATGGAGCAAGAGGCGCGCGGCGCGCTCATGCGCGAGTTCGGCGCCAGCGACGCGGACGTGCTGTTCCAGCGCCACGCCGAGATGCGCTATGTCGGGCAACGCCACAACATCAAGGTTCTGACCACCAAAACCGAAACGCCGGCTGACATCCGCGATGATTTCGACCGCGACTATCGGCGCCGCTACGGCCATGCCGACGCTCGCGCCAAGGTCGAGGTTCAGGCGCTGCACCTGTCGGCGTTTACCCGTTTGCGCCGACCCGACTTGCGGCGGCTGCCGCGCGCTGCTGCCGACGGCAACCAGCCCGCCGAGCGCCAGGTCTATTTCGGTCGCCACGGCTGGCTGAACGCGACGATCTACGATCGCGACAGCCTGCCGATCGGCTTTGCCGCAAACGGTCCGGCCGTCATCGAGGAATATGGTTCGACCACTTTGATCTGGCCGGATGACAGCTTCGCTATCGGCGCGCTGCGCGAAATCCGTATCCGCTGTCGCGATGCTGGCGGAGCCTCGTCATGCACTTAGCCGCCAACGTGCAGGCCCGCTCAGTCGCCGCCCGCTCCCTCGCCCGGCAACAGCCTGCGGGCGCGCTCGACGGCCGCGTTGGGCAGCGCGTAGATGTGACGCACCGTGTCGGTGAGTTCCTCGGCGCCGATCGGATCGAGGTCGAGGTCCTGCTTGCGAATGGCGGCGAGAAATTCCGGATCTTTGAGGCTTTGCTCGTAGGCGGCGCGCAAAGCGGCGATGCGGTCTGCAGCGACATCCGGCCCCATGAACGATGGATAGCCGGTCGCGCTTGGCGCGCACAGCACTTCGAGGAGCTGCCGGTCGCCCGGCGTTTTCGCAAGATCAAGCCCGAGCGGCACTGTAGCCGGAATATCGGCCGCCTTCTTGACGCCGAGCTGCACCAGCACCGTGACCTTGTTGTCGCGCACCCAGCGCGCCGTCGGCCCGCTGTTGAGCGACTTCCAGGTCGAGCCGACTTTGCCTTGGACCTCGCCACGCTCGATGGCGAGATCGACGGCGCCGAGGCCCGAATAGCCCGGCACGATCTTGAACCTGGTGCCGGCGATCCGGTTGAGCGCGCTCGGGAAGATGCCGGTGTCCTGCGCCATGCTGGTGGCGCCGACCACGACCTGCTGCCGCATGGCGTCAAAGATGCTGCGCACGTCGGTCGACGCATTCCACACCATGCCGATGGAAACGGTTCGGCTCGGGCTGCCGATCCAGTTGAACCGCGTCGGGTCGAACTGCGCCTGCGGCACTTTGAGAAGCGGCGCCAGCAAAAAACCGCGGGTGATGAAGCCCCAGGCGGTGCCGTCCTGCGGGGCGATGCCGTAGATGTAATTGGCCGCCTTGATACCGCCGCCGCCCGGCATGTAGGAGATGATGAAATCGGGATGGCCGGGCAGATATTTTTTCATCGCCGGCGCCAAGGCCATCGGATAGAAGCTGATCGCGCCGGCGCCGGCGCCGGTCCCCACGTACATGGTGATAGTCTTGCCGCGATAGAAATCCGCAACGGAGTCGGCGCCGGCGCCATGCGCGGCAGAGACGCCGATCGTCAGCGCCAACAGCGGCGCCGAGAACTTTGCCGCTCCTGAAATCATCCCGATTGTCCGCCGCGTCGTGCTTTGCCGTCCGCGCCGATTGTCACGCCGTAATCCCGCTGCGCCGCTGCGGGCGACACATAGCCGGCATCGACATCGCGCTGGATCGCATCGAGCGTCCGCTCGGCGGCCGGACCATAGCCGCCGCCACCCCCGGTCTCGACGCACACGAGATCGCCCGGCTTGAGCATCAAGTCATTCTCCTTGTCGATCGGCCGGCGCTTGCCGGTCGCAGCCTCGACCAGCGTGAAGCGTCCCGGCTTGGCATCACCGCCACTGCGCACGCCCCACGGCGGAAATTTGGTGCGATCGAGATTGGTTTGCACCATGCAGGGCGCCAGCACCCGGTAGACCTTGCGGAATCCCAATCCGCCGCGAAACGTGCCGGCGCCGCCAGAATCTTCGCGCAGCGAAAATTCCTCGAAGCGGATCGGCAACACGGCTTCCTGCAATTCAAGCGGAATGATCCGCGTGTCGCCATGCGCCATGGTGCGGAACGGCCCGGCACCGTCGTGCGTCGCGCACGCACCCCAGCCGCCGTGACCGCTGTCGTGGGTGCCGAAAAAACTGCCGTCGGCTCGCCTGCCATGAAAGCGGATGCCCGAATGGGTGCCGAAATGGCCGCCCGGCACGCGCTCCGGCAGCGCCGGCGCCAGCGCCTTGATCACGGTGTCGATCACCGTCGGAAACGGCGTCGAGTAATTTCCCATCGGCGCGGTCGCATCGGCGCTGAGAATCTTTCCAGGCGGCAGGATGAGCTTGAGTGGCCGAAACATGCCCTCATTGGCCGGCTCACCCGCACCGATCAGGTATTTGAACGCAACCCGGGCCGTGGTCTGGCCGCCGCCAAAAAAGCCGGAATTGATCGGGCCGCGGACCTGGTCGGCCATGTCCGAATAATCGACGGTCAACTCGTCGCCCTTGACGATGACACGCACCCTGATCGGCAACGCCTCGCCGCCGGCGCGGTCATCGTCCAAAAAGGTCTCAGCGTTGTAGACGCCGTCCGGAATGGCGCGGATGAAGGCGCGCGCCGCCCCTTCTGAGCGATCGAGTACGAGACCGAGCGTGCGCAGGAACGTGCTGACGCCGTATTTCTCGGCGAGCGCGACCGTCAAATTGCGACCGAGCAGGCAGCCGGCAAGCTGCGCCGCGATGTCGCCAAGTAATTCGGTCGGCTGACGGGTGTTGTCCGCGATGAGGCGGTAGACTTCTTCGATCGGCTCGCCTTTCGAGACGAGCTTGATCGAGCGCAGCTGCAGGCCTTCCATGAAAATGTCGGTGGAATGCGGCACCGCGCCGCCGATGTCGATCCAGTGCACATTGATGGCAAAAAATCCGATCAGCCGATCGCGCTCGCGGTCAGCCCCACTCGTCGGTGCTGCGTCGCCGCAGCGGATCGGCGTATACATGACCGTGTTGTTGAGGTGCTGGCCCTGCACCGCGGCATGATTGCAGAGCACCATATCGCCGTGGGCGAGGCGGTCGGCACCGTAGATTGTCAGGCCGTCGCGCACCGCCGCTCCGACCGAATCGGCGACGAATGGCGGCATGCCCCCGGTGCACTGCGCAATAAGCTGGCCGTCCGCGTCCAGAAGCCCGACGGCAAAATCGTTATACTCGTAGATGTAGGGGCTGAACGCCGTACGCTTGATGTTGGCGTCGATCTGATTGGTAATCGAGATCAAGCCGTGCCAGATCACTTCGAGCGTGATCGGATCGACGGAATGCGTACTGTCGTGGCCAGTGCGGTGCTGCATACGGAAGGCTTGGCGATAGTATTCCGGCGAGCAATGAAAATGCAATCAGCGCCGAATCACTGGTACAAACTCTCGGCACCGCGAACGCCGCGATAGGTTTCCGGTTGCGGTTGGGGTTGCCTGCCGCGCTGCCGCTGCGGCATCATTCGCGCATAAGCTCATGGAGGCAGCCATGGCCGAAGTGCTCGAGCGCGCGCCCGATCTCGACATCGATCCCTACGACGACGCTTTCATCGCCGATCCCTATCCGGGATACGCGGCGATGCGGAGCGCGGGGCCGGTTTTTTACATGCCGAAATACGCCTGCTGGGGCATGGCGCGCTACAACGAGGTGCGGCCGGCGCTGCTCGACTGGAAAACCTACTGCTCCGGCATGGGCGTGGGCTACACCCATTTTGGCAAGGAGAAGCCGTGGCGACCGCCCAGCCTGCTGCTCGAGACCGACCCTCCGCTGCACGACCGCACGCGACGCATCGTTGACCGGGTGGTGTTTCCGCCGGCGCTGGCGCGGCTGCGCGAGCCGTTCGCCAAGGAGGCTGCGGCAGCGGTCGAGCGCGCCCTCGCGCGCGGTCGGTTCGACGGCGTCAACGAGTTGGCGGAGGCGTTTCCGCTGAAGGTATTTCCCGATGCGGTCGGGCTCGACGCCGACGGGCGCGAGAACCTGTTGCCGTATGGCGACATGGTGTTCAACGGCTTCGGGCCTCTGAATGCGCGCTTTAAGGCCTCGACCGCGACTGCCGGCACAGTGGTGCCGTGGATCACGACGAAATGTTCGCGGACGGCGCTCGCGCCCGACGGGCTCGGCGCGCAGATCTACAAGTCGGTTGAGGCCGGCGAGGCGACCGAGGACGAAGCCGCGTTGCTGGTGCGCTCGTTCCTCTCCGCCGGCCTCGATACGACGGTCGCGGCGATCGGCAGCGCCCTCTATCTGCTCGCGACCAATCCCGGCGAGTGGCGCAAGCTGCGCGCCGATCCCTCGCTCGCCAAGAACGTGTTCGAAGAAACGTTGCGGATGGAATCCCCGATCCAAAACCTGTTCCGCACGACGACGTGCGAGGTCGAGCTCGGCGACTTGCGCATTCCGGCGAACGAAAAGGTGCTGCTGTTGCTTGCCTCGGCCAACCGCGATCCCGAACACTGGCATGAACCGGACCGCTTCGACATCTCGCGCCGGGTGCAGGGGCACGTCGGCTTTGGCGTCGGCTTTCACGTCTGCATCGGTCAGGTGATCGCGCGCATGGAAGGCGAGCTTCTGCTGACGGCGCTGGCGCAGCGCGTCGCCTCGATCGAGCTGGCCGGTCCGCCGACACGCCGCTTCAACAATGCCGTCCGCGGCTTCGCGAGCCTGCCGCTCGAGGTGCGGGCGGCGTGAGCAGATTGGTCGTAGCGCTGTAAAAATTGCGCATACCCTTCGCCAGCGCGTCGGGTCGTTGCCACGCCTGGATGGGGCGGATACGATCGCTTAGCAATTCAGGAGCCTAAGCGTGCGCGCCAATCGGATCGTCATGGACCGTCCGGGGCCGCCGTCAGTTCTTCGTTACGAACAATACGATGTCGCCGCGCCTGCGCCGCGTGAAGTGCTGATCCGGCAGACGGCAATCGGATTGAATTACATCGACATCCAGCACCGCACCGGCCGCTATCCGCTTCCGGACTATCCCTCGCCGATCGGCCTGGAAGGCGCCGGCACCATCGAAGGCGTCGGCGGCAATGTCCACGAGTTCAAGCGCGGCGATCGTGTCGTTTATTCTGGTATGCCAATCGGGGCCTATGCCGATCTGCGCCTGATGCCGGCAGATCGTTTGGTACCGGTCCCGCCGTCCATTTCGGATTCGGTCGCAGCGGGAATTTTCACCAAGGGCATCACCGTCCACTATTTGATATTCACCACCTTCGCGGTGAAAGCCGGCGACACCATCCTGGTTCACGCCGCCGCGGGCGGCGTCGGCCGCATTCTTTGCCAATGGGCCAAGCATCTCGGCGCAACGGTGATCGGCACCGTCGGCACCGCGCAAAAAGCCGAGCTCGCTCGCGCGCACGGTTGCGATGCGGCGATCATGTACACGGCGGAAGATTTCGTCGGCGCGGTATGGCGGCTGACGCAGGGCGCGGGGGTCGCCGTCGTATTCGATTCGGTCGGCAAGGATACCTTCGAAAAGTCGCTGCGCTGCCTGGCGCCGCGCGGACTATTGGTGTCCTTCGGTACCGCGTCGGGACCGATCGCGCCCTTCGACGTGTTCGAACTCAACCGGCTCGATTCCCTTTACGTCACCAGCCCGGCCTTCGTCACTCACACCCGGGACCGCAGCGAATTGCTGCGCCGCGCCGATGCGCTGTTCAATGCCGTCGCGTCGGGTATTGTCAAAATCAGCGTCGACCGCAGCTATCCCTTGGCCGAGGCGGCACGGGCGCATGACGACCTGCAGTCGCGGCGTACCGCCGGTATCAGCATTCTAATTCCCTGAGCCGATCATGAAGAAGCCATCCCGAGGGAAGACAGACCAAGGAGAGCGCGTGGCGTCTTCGGGAGCATTCGATTTCATCATCGTGGGGGCAGGCAGCGCCGGCTGCGTCCTTGCCAATCGGTTGACCGAGTCGGGCCGGCACCGCGTGCTTCTGCTCGAGGCGGGCCCGAGCAACCGGCACCCGTGGCTTCATATCCCGCTCGGCTTCGGCAGGCTTTTCAACGATCAGCGCTACAATTGGTGCTACCAGACCGAGCCGCAACCGGGTTGCCATAACCGCAATG
This sequence comes from Xanthobacteraceae bacterium, assembly GCA_030044035.1. Lineage (GTDB taxonomy): Bacteria > Pseudomonadota > Alphaproteobacteria > Rhizobiales > Xanthobacteraceae > BOG-931. The sequence goes on along the minus strand of JASHWN010000409.1, from coordinate 2,980 downwards.
TCATCGCGCCGCGTGGCAAGGTGCTTGGCGGCTCGAGTTCGATCAACGGCCTGATCTACATCCGCGGCCAAGCGGAGGACTTCGACCATTGGCGGCAACTGGGCAATGCCGGCTGGAGCTTCGATGACGTCCTGCCCTATTTCCGCAAAGCGGAAGACAACGAGCGCGGCGCCGACGAATTTCACGGCAGCGGCGGACCGCTCGGCGTTTCCGATCTGCGCGACCGCCATCCTCTCGCGGTCGCTTACGTCGAGGCGGCGGTGCAGTGCGGCTATCGGCGCAACGACGATTTCAACGGCGCCGTCCAGGAAGGCGCCGGGTATTATCAGACCACGATGCGGCGCGGCGTGCGTTCCTCGACCGCGGGCGGTTATCTGAAGCAGGCGCGCCGCCGCGCCAATCTCAAGGTGGTTCGTGACGCGCTTGCAACGCGCATAGTCTTCGATGGCCGTCGCGCGACGGGTGTCGAATATCTTGCCGGCAGCGAGAAACGCAGCGGTCGCGCCAACGTCGAGGTGATCCTCGCATCCGGAGCGTTCAATTCACCGCAGCTGCTGCAGCTTTCGGGCGTCGGACCGGAGGCGCTGCTTCGCGCGCACGGCATTCCCGTCGTCGCCGACGCCCCTGGTGTCGGCGAGGATCTCAACGACCATATTTCCGGGCGGATCATGTTCCGCTGCAAGAACACGATCACGCTCAACGACGCGGTCCGCACCTGGAGCGGAAAGCTCCGCCATGGCCTGCATTACATTCTGACGCGCCGCGGTTATCTCGCCATTCCGGCGGTGTCCTCGGCGGTCTTCGTGCGCGCGCTGCCGACCTCGGCAACTCCCGATTCCCAATGCTCGATTTCGTTGTTCTCGGCGCAGACGATCGGCGGTGAACTGCATCCATTCCCCGGCGTGACCGGCAATTGCGTGTTGCTGCGGCCGGAGAGCCGCGGCTATGTGCGTATCAAATCCGCCGACCCGCGACAGGCTCCGGCCATCAATCCGAACTATCTGTCGACGCAGCGGGACTGCGAGACCATCGTCGCCGGCGTCAACGCGATGCGGCGCATCTTTAACGCACCCGCAATCGCGCGTTACATCGCCGAGGAGATCGAGCCGGGAGGGCAATGCGACGATGATGAGGCGCTGCTCGATTTCATCCGCCGCCGCGGCTCGACCACCTATCATCCCGTGGGTACTTGCCGGATGGGCCGGGATCAGAAGGCCGTAGTCGATGAGCGGCTACGCGTGCACGGCTTGTCCGGGCTGCGCGTGGTCGACGCCTCGATCATGCCGGCGGTCGTTTCCGGCAATACCAACGCCGCCACGATCATGATCGGCGAGAAGGGCGCGGACATGATCCTCGAGGATGCGAAGGCCGGAGCATCGAGCGCCCGCGCCGCTCAGGCGGCGTAGCGCTCAGACCCGGCTCACGATTTGTCCATCGCATTATCGGCGACGAGCTCGGCGCCGTTGATGTAGCTCGCCGCGTCCGACACCGCGAACACGATGAGGTTGGCGATCTCCTCGGGCGTGCCCCAGCGGGTATCGCGCGCACCCTGATTGGTCGACCATTGCGACCGCTCGCGCGCGGCATCCTCGGCGCTGAGCGCGCGCTTGGCCAATTCCCGCTCCCACTTGGCGAAGCGCTCCGGCGTGTTGATGAAACCCGGGATCACGCAGTTGACCCGGATGTTGTGCGGTGCGAGTTCGTTGGCGAGCACCTTGGAGAATCGGATTTCGGCCGCTTTCGCCGGTCCCGTGCAGGACGACAAGAACGGCGGGTTGAGCGTCATGATCCCGGTCTCGCCGCTCACATTGACGATGCGGCCGCCGCCTTGCGCGATCATCATCGGCACGATGCGCTGACAGACGCGGAATTGCGCGAAGAAATTGATGGTCATGCCCTCGACCAGCTCGGCATCGGTCACATCGAGAAACGGCTTGTAGGTGCCGGTGCCGGCGTTGTTGACGAGGATATCGATGCGGCCGAGTTTCTCGCGCACGATGCCGGGAATCATTTCGATCTGATCGACCTTGGTCACGTCGAGCGGTTGGGTCGCGATTTTGCTTTGCGTCGTCTGCGCGATGTCGTGCGCGGCCTCGGCAAGCGCCGCCTCACGGCGCGCGCAGATCAGAACCTTGACCCCCTCTCGCGCCAGTGCGCGCGCGGTCTCGAGGCCTATTCCCTTGCTCCCGCCGGTGACGAGCGCCGTCTTGCCTGCAAGCCCGAGCTCCATAGCCCCTCTCCTCGGCCTTCCCGTTGCGTTGCCCAGTCACGGATCGCCGCGCCGCAGGATAAATCCAGATCGCCCAGTGGGTGGCATCCCACTGAAAAAGCCGCATCCCACGGCGGAGCTTTCCGGCCTATCCAACCGGCGATATAGTACGCGGCAAAGAGAGCACGACAAACGTCGGCAGAACCCAAGCATCCGCAGGGAGGGTATTCAGATGTCGCTCACTCGTCGTCAAGCGTTGAAGGCTGGCGCCGCCGTCGCTGCAAGCAGCTTGGCCAAACCCGCGATCGCCGCCAACGAACCGGTCCGTGTAGGCTATCTACCGGCGCTGACCGGCCCGTCCTCATCCACGGGCATCGGAATCAATCGCGGCATCCAGTTGGCGGTAAAAGAGATCAACGATGCCGGCGGCATCAACGGACGCCAGATCGAGCTGATCACCCGCGACACCCAAAGCGATCCGACCAAAGCGGTCAACGGCGCGGCAGAGCTTGCCCACGGCGAGAAAGTGAGCGTCGTCTTCGGTCCGGTCAATTCCGGCGAGTCACTCGCGGTCGTGCCGCTCCTTGCGCGTACCAGCACGCCGCAGGTCCACCCCTGCTGGGTCGACACCCTGACCGACGCGCAGAAATATCCGATGTGCTTCCGCAACGCGCCAACCAACCAGCAGATCGGCGGCGCTGCGAACCGCTACGTCGTCGACGTGCTCAAGAGCAAAAAGGTCGCGGTGATCAGCGATACGACCGGCTACGG
>JASHWN010000046.1 GCA_030044035.1 Xanthobacteraceae bacterium | reverse complement strand
GACGGCGCCAACGAGATCGCGCGGCGCGCCCGCGGCACCCCGCGCATCGCCGGCCGCCTGCTGCGCCGGGTGCGCGATTTCGCTTCCGTCGCCGGCGCCGCCGCTATCGACCGCGCCGTCGCCGACAAGGCGCTCGCCGCGCTCGAAGTCGACGGCGCCGGCCTCGACGCCATGGACCGCCGCTATCTGAAAACCATCGCGGAGAATTACGGCGGCGGCCCGGTCGGCGTCGAAACGCTCGCCGCGGCGCTGTCCGAGCCGCGCGACGCCATCGAGGACATCATCGAGCCTTATCTGATCCAATGCGGGCTGTTGCAGCGCACGCCGCGCGGCCGGCTGATCACCGCGCACGCCTTCCGCCATCTTGGCCTGCCCGAGCCGGCGCGCGATCCGGCGCAGTTCGGACTGTTTGGATCGGACGAGAATGAGTGAGGCGATGCAGATGGAAACCTACGAAGGCGGCTGCCATTGCGGGCGCGTGCGCTTTCGCGTCACCGCAAGTCTGGATCGAGTGACCTATTGCAATTGCTCGATCTGCACCAAAAAGGGCTTTTTGCATCTCATCGTGGCGCTTGCGCAGTTCGAACTCATACACGGCAAGGAAGCGCTGACCACCTATCGCTTCAACACCGGCGTGGCGCAGCACACGTTCTGCTCGACCTGCGGCATCCATCCGTTCTACGTGCCGCGCTCCGATCCCGACAAGATCGACGTCAACGTGCGCTGCCTCGACGGCGTCGATCTTGCCGCGCTCACGATCGCCGAATTCGACGGCAAGAACTGGGAGCACGCGATGACCGGCCGCGTGCCCTGGCGATAGTCCGCCGCCTTGGCCTGCGCGTGCCGGAGTGATAAATATCAGGCCATGAAAACGACCACTCAAAAAGCGGCCGAGGCGCTTGATCTTCTTCCGGAGGAAATGCGCGAACCTGCAGTCGCTTACTTGATCGAGCAAGCCGAAAAATTTCGTGTGCTCAAGGAGCAGATCGACGAGGGTCTGCAGGACGTCGCCGCGGGACGCCTCTCCCAGTGGAATTTTGCCGAGTTTCTCCGCAAAGCGCGCAGTCCAGAATCTGAATAAGCGGGTTGAATGCGGATCGTCCTTTCCGATAAGGCCGAGTTCGACCTGATCCGCATTTATCGTTATCTGCAAGAACGTAGCCCAAAAGCTGCTGACGCTTTCGCTGAGAGAGTAGATGCGAATTTACGAAGTTTAGAACGGTTTCCGTTCATTGGCCGTGAACGTTCGAGTTTGGCTCCCGGATTGCGCTGCCTTATCGTCGGCCTTCACCTGATCTTTTATGCCGTGGGTGATGATCAGATCACCGTTGTGCGGGTGATAGATAGCCGAATGGATGTCGAGGAAGAATTTCACCGATGACTGATCCGCAGTGCGTTCCGCTTGACGGCGAAATTCGCGACGGCCGCCACGTGATGGCGGTGCGGGTCTATTACGAGGACACCGACTTCACCGGCATCGTCTATCACGCCAGCTACCTGCGCTTTCTGGAGCGCGGCAGGACCAACTATCTGCGGCTTCTTGGCGCCGGTCACCGCGCCCTGTTCGAGGCGACCGAGCAGGAAGCGCCGAGTTTTGCGTTCGTGGTCCGCTCAATGAACATCGAGTTCTTGAAACCCGCGCGCATGGACGACGTGCTCGAGATTTGGACCGAACCGGCCGAGGTCAAAGGTGCCTCGCTCACGCTCCGCCAGCGCGCGCTGCGCGGCGACGACGTGCTGATCGACGCCAACGTGCGCCTCGCCTTCGTCTCCGGCGGCCGGGCGCGGCCGATCCCAAAGCCGCTGCGCATCGCCATGAAGGCGGATCAGGAGGCCGCGCAACAGTGATGGGTGTGCCGTTGCAGGTTTCGGGTGGACCGGCGTGATTTTGCTCTTAAATTGTGTGTCATGAGCGATCTTCGCTTCCATCTCTTTACGACCGCGATTGGCGACTGCGGCGTGGTGTGGGGCGGCCGCGGCGTTGCCGGGGTGCAGCTTCCGGAAAAGAGCACGCGCGCCACCCGCGCCCGCGTCGCGCGCCGCTTTCCGGATGCGCGCGAGGCCGCGCCGCCGTCCGATATCGCGCGGGCCGTTGCCGCTATCGTCGCCTTGCTCGCCGGCGAGCGCAAAGACCTCGGCTCCATAGCGATTGATCTCGACGGCATTGCCGACTTCGACCGCCGCGTCTATGCCGTTGCCCGCAGCATTCCGCCGGGCGGGACGCTCTCGTACGGCGAGATCGCCGCGCAACTCGGCGACCGCAAGCTGGCGCGCGAAGTCGCCGACGCGTTGTCGCGCAACCCGGTGCCGCTCATCGTGCCGTGCCATCGCGTCTTGGCGGCGGGCGGCAAAATGGGCGGCTTTTCCGCCCCGGGCGGCGTGCGCACTAAATTGCGGCTCCTCTCGATCGAGGGCGCGCGCTACGGCGAGCCGACCCTGTTCGAGCGTTTGCCCTGGATCGCCGCGCCGCTGCCGCGGTCTTGAAATCGCGGCGATCGCGCTAAATCCACTCGTCCTGCTCCTCGTGGTCCGCCGGGAACATGTTGACGTATTGCACCATGCGCGGGCGGGTGCCGCGGTTGGGGCTGGCGCCGTGCGGCAGCGCCTGGTGCCAGATGATGAGATCGCCGGCACGGCCGCCGATGGCGCGCGGGCCGAGCGCGTAAAGGTCCTGCTGCCGCGGATCGGCGCCCGGCGGCAAGGCTTTGAGCCAGCCTTCGCCCCAGCGCTGGAAACCCGGCACCAAGGTGAACGCGCCCTGCTCGGGCGGCGTATCGGTCAGATAAAGAATGCCGGCGGTGCTCAGCGGGATCGGCGTCTTGACGCTGACGTCCCAATGCAGATGCGGGCCGGGAAATTTAAAGCCGTCGTGCTCCGGCGCGTTGAAGCCGACGCGGTCGGTCGTAGTCCACAGATCGGCGGTGCCATAAAGCTGGGCGAACGCTTTGTGGATGCGCGGCGAACGGCGGATGGCGTCGAAAGCGGGGTGCTGAAAATACTGCACCATGATGC
>JASHWN010000408.1 GCA_030044035.1 Xanthobacteraceae bacterium | reverse complement strand
TTGGCGCGCGTGTAGTGCGATGCCGACCCGAGATGCGGAAACAGCACGACGTTGTCCATCGCGACCAGTTCCGCCGGCACGTTCGGCTCTTTGGCATAAACGTCGAGGCCGGCCGAGAGGATGCGCTTCTCCTGCAAGGCCTTGATCAGCGCCGGCTCGTCGACCACCGAGCCGCGCGCCATGTTGATCAGGATGCCATTCGGGCCGAGCGCGTCGAGCACCTTGGCGTCGATCATGTTCGCGGTCCCAGGACCGCCCGGCAGGATGGCGAGCAGAATGTCGACGTCGCGCGCCATGTCGATGAGGTTGGCGTAATGGCGATATGGCAGATGGGCACGCTGCTGCCGCGTGTGATAGACCACCGGCACGCCGAACGCATCGAGCCGTCGCGCAATCGCCTGACCAATGCCGCCCATGCCGACCAGCCCGACGGTGCGGTCGCGCAAGGTCGCCTTGGTCAAGGGATAATCCTTCTCGCGCCATTTGCCGGCGCGCAGATAGCGTTCGGCCTGCGGCAGCTCGCGCACCGTACAGAGCAACAGCCCGAGCGCGGTATCGGCGACTTCTTCGTTCAGCACAGCCGGCGTATTGGTCAGAATCACGCCGTGCGTGGCGGCCCACTTTGAATCCATGTGATCGTAGCCGACGCCGAAGCTCGCGACGATTTCAAGGTCCGGGAAACGCTCCATGAAGTTGCCCGGTACTTTTTCCGTCGTGGCGCTGCAGGCAATGGCGCGCACGTCCGCGTGCTCGGCGAGGAACGCGTCGCGGTCCTTCGCGGCATGCGCCTTATGGACAATGCAAGCGCTTTCCAACCCGCTCATCACCACCGGTTTGAGCGGTCCGAGCAGCAAAACTTGTTTTTTCTCCTGCGGCATTCCGATCCTCGTTCACACCAGCATGCGCACCGGCGCCTCGATAAAATCCTTCAACGCCGCGAGCAGCTGTGCGCCGAGCGCGCCGTCGACGACGCGATGGTCGCACGACAGCGTGACGCTGAGCAGGCTCGCGAAGCCGACGCCGCCATCGGCTTTCTCCACCGCCTGACGCCGCGCCGCGCCGACCGCCAAGATAGTCGCGTGCGGCGGATTGATGATGGCGGCGAATTCGCGCACACCGTACATGCCGAGATTGGAGATCGCCGACGAGCCGCCTTGATATTCGGCCGGCGCGAGTTTTTTGGCCCGCGCACGCGCCGACAAATCCTTCATCTCCGCCGAGATGACGGACACCGATTTGCTCTCGACTTGGCGGAGCACAGGCGCAACCAGACCATCTTCGAGAGCGACCGCGACGCCGATATCGGAATGCTTGAAGCGCAGGATGCTATCGCCGGCCCAGACCGCGTTGGCGGCCGGCACGCGCTGCAAGGCGAGCGCCCAGGCGCGGATCACGAAGTCATTCAGCGACAGCTTGAACGCCGCTGCAGTTCCCTCCCCCGCTTGCGGGGGAGGGTTAGGGAGCGAGCCAGATGCTCCGGCGTTGGCTTCCTCGCGCAGCGCGATGAGCCGGCCGATGTCCACGTCGGCGGTAAGATAAAAGTGCGGGACCGTCTGCGCCTCGGTCAGCCGCGCCGCAATGGTGCGGCGCATGGCGTCGAGCGGCACTTCTTCGTACGAGCCGGCGACGTAGAGCGACTTGATGCGTTCGGCGCTCGGCGCTTCCGGCGCGCGTTTTTGTTGCAGCGGCGGCGCCTGCTCGATGTCGCGCGCGACGATGCGGCCGTGCGGGCCGGAACCGCGCAGCTGACGCAGATCGATGCCCGATTCCGCAGCGAGCCGGCGCGCCAGCGGCGTGACGGTGACGCCGCCTGAAAGCCGCGCCGGACCGAAATTTCGCTCGGGCGTACGGACCTCGAAAAACGGGTCGAGCGGCTTTGTCTTGCCGTTATTGCCGCGGATGCCACTGGCCCCCTCCCTGCCCTCCCCCGCGAGCGGGGGAGGGTTAGCGACGGTCCTTCCCTCCCCCGCTTGCGGGGGAGGGCTAGGGAGGGGGGCCGCTTGCGCGGGAATGCGCGGAGATGGCGCAGGTGCGCGCTCGGCTTGCGCAGGTGCGGCCGAAGCTGCGGCTGTCTGATCCGCGGCGCCCGCCCCGTCCGCGATCACCGCGACGATCGCACCGACCGGCGCCACTTCGCCGGCAGGCACCCGGATTTCCGCCAACACGCCGGCGCTGGTCGCCGGCACTTCCATCGACACTTTGTCGGTCTCGATCTCGAACAGGTTGTCGCCCGGCGCGACGGCGTCGCCGGCCGACTTGAACCACTTGGTGATTTTGCCTTCAGCGACGGTCTCGCCGAGCTGCGGCATCAGGATGTTCATTGGCCCGCGCCCTGGTCCGTCACTTGATGCGCTCCCAAGTGACCTCGAGCGTCGAATTGGGCGGACGCAGCACCAGCCGGTCGCCGACGAACTCGTAGCGGCGAATGAGATCGCCGCCCTCGCCCGGCTGCAAATTGTCGGCGCGATGATGCGTCACCGTGCCGGCCGCCTCGTCGACCGTGTAGGTGCCGAAATAGGCGATGTAGTCCTTGAGCGCGATGAACGCCTCTTCGGGCGTCATCACCGCGCCAGCGCGCTTGCGCTCGACGTCGGGGGCGATCTGCACCGCCATTTCGCCGTGCGGGCCGTAATAGATCATGCCCTTAGGGTTGGCGCCGCGGTCCCAATTGCCGCCGTTGATGCGCGTGCCGACATAGCGCCAGGCGCCAACGAGGCGCGCCCGCGCCGATTGCGGCTTGTCGTTTTCGTCGCTCTCCGCGCTCACCACGTCACCGAAACGTATTGGGTTTCCAAAAACTCCATCATGCC
>JASHWN010000045.1 GCA_030044035.1 Xanthobacteraceae bacterium | reverse complement strand
GTTTTGTTTTTTCTGGTTTTTCTCGGCATTGGCGCGTTGTTTCTGGATTTTGCCGGCACACGAATCGTCGCCGAGGCGCGCGGCCTGACGAGCGACCTGCAGGGCACGCTGGAGCGCTTCGTGCGCGACGCCATCGGTAGCCAGCCGGTTCCTCTACTCGGCCACACGGTTGATGCGCACGAGCTCGCGCAGGGCCTGCTCGAGAAGCTGCGTGATTGGCTTGGACAATCCAATGTGCTGGTCACGCTGGCCGGCTACAGCTTGCTGTCCGTCATGGGCGCGTTCCTCATGGCCGTCCTGCTGCTTTATTTCCTGATCAGCGGTCATCGCTTGGCCGGCGGCATTTTTTGGATGGTGCCGCCGCACCGCCGCGCCCTCGCCAATCGCATCTGGCAGCGGCTCGACCCCGTTCTAACCCGCTATTTCCTCGGCATGATCGTCGTCATGATTTATGCGACGGCAGCCTCTTATGTGGGCTTGAAATACTTTCTCGGCATCGAGCACGCGGTGCTGCTGGCGCTGTTGACCGGCATTCTCGAAACCGTGCCGGTGATCGGGCCGACCTCGGCCGCCATCATTGCCGGCCTGGTCTCGCTGCGCACCGCGACCGGCTTTATGAGCATCATAGACTATGCGCTGTATGCGACGGCGCTGCGCCTATCGATCGATCAGCTGATCGGCCCATTCGTGCTCGGCACTGCCGCTCACGTCCATCCGGTCCTGATCATCTTCTGCTTTCTCGCCGGCGGCATCGTGTTCGGGATACCCGGAATCATCATGGCCGTCCCGGTGGCGCTGCTGTTCAAGAGCACGCTGGCCACGCTTTACGGCGACAAAGCCGAGTAAACACCGCTCCACCGGAGCCCGCGCGGGCGTCTCGCCGCCGTCAAAAACCTGGGCTATATTGCGGCATTGCTGGCAACTTTTTCCGGGGGCGAAAGTTGCCGGTTGGGTAGAGGCAAGCGGAGACCCGCTATGGCGGCGTCGGAGTCCGCACGACGCAGCATACCGTCCCCGTACAGCCATCCGTGGCTGGCCGAGGCGATTTTTGCCTTCGACAAATGGTTGCAACGCCGCCAGGGCGTTATCGAGTACAGCACGCATCCGCAGTGTCTGTTTAGGCTGCAGATCGGCCGGTCGGGCCAGCAACTGCTGCTGCACGACAACACGGTTCTGCGCCCCGGCCAGCGCATTGCGCGCCTGCATTTCTGGAATGAGCACGTCCCGCCCCTCCCGGAGCGCGGAACGACCATCCGCTGGGCGCGGCAGATGCAGAGCGGCATTGCGATTTCGCTGCGCGAGCTGGCCAGATACGTGGCGTCCGAGCCGGACCTTGGCGACGTTGGCGTCGTTTGCGGCGACGTTCCTTGCGGCACCCAATCACAGGCTGAACAAATCGCGCACATCATGGCGTATTACGGCTTCGAGACGATCTTCGAAGAAGAACCGCTGCCGCTTGGCGAGCGGCTACACCGGTTCGGCGAAAATATTTTGATCTCGCTGGTGGTACTGGCACGGAATTCCGCGGCACTTCGAGCAGATACTTTGTGGCGAGTGCGCGTACCGATCTACCTCTCGCGCCGACGTCTCGCGCAGCGATTCGGCGGCGCCGAGCAAGGCGCAGCGATTTCGGAGGTTGTATGAGTATTGTTCATGATCTTCCCGATACGGCGACTTTCATTTTGTCGTTTTGTGACATTTGTGTTGCCGGCGCGTTCGTCGGCTGCATCCTGATGCTGTTCGAAGCCGGATTTGTTCTCGCCTTTCGCGGTCAGGACGACCGCGGCAACGCGGCCCAGCCGGCCGTCACGGTGTTAAAGCCGCTGCATGGCGCCGAGCCGGGGCTTGCGGCACGGCTCGCGGCGTTCTGCCGGCAGAACTACAGCGCACCCATTCAGGTGCTTTGCGGCACGGGCGATGCCGGCGCGCCCGCTATTGCGATGGTGCGCGCCGCGCAGCGCGAACTGCCCGGTTCTGCGATCGAGCTCCACGTCGATCCGCGACGTCACGGCATGAACCGAAAGGTGTCCAACCTGATCAACATGCTGCCGCGCGCCCGCCACGACACACTGATCCTCTCCGACAGCGACATCGTGGTCAGCTCCGACTATTTGCGCGCGCTTGCGGCACTGCTGAGCGCGCCGCGCGTCGGCGCCGTCACCTGTCTCTATCACGGCATCGGCGACGAAGGGTTGTGGGCCCGGTTGTCGGCACTTGCCATCAATACGCACTTTCTGCCGCAAGCGATCACGGGACTGAGCCTGAACGTGACCAAGCCCTGCTTCGGCGCCACCATCGCGGTGCGCCGTTCCACGCTCGAGCAGATCGGCGGCTTTGCACCCTTCGCCGACGAACTCGCCGACGATTATGCGATCGGGATGGCTGTGCGTTCGGCCGGCCTTGAGGTCGTGACGGCGCCGTTTGTGGTCGGCCATCGCTGCTTCGAGGCGAGCTTGCGGCAGTTGATGCGTCATCAAATCCGCGTCGCCCGCACCATCAAGAGCATCGACCCGATCGGCTATGCCGGCACCATCATCACGCACCCGTGGCCGCTCGCGCTGATCGGTATGCTGTCGGGAAGTACCGCCGCGGCGCTGCTGGCGGTCGCTGCGCTCGCTTCGCGCATCACTTTGTGCCGCTGCGTCGAACGCCGGTTCGGATTGGCGCGGGAAAGTTTTACGCTCATTGCACTGCAAGACATCTTCGCGTTCGCCGTCTATGTGACGAGTTTCTTCGGGGCGACTGTTTACTGGCGGGGGGCCGCCTACCGCGTGGCTGCGGATGGCACCCTCACTGAGGATGACCTGAGGCGCTCATGATGCGAACTCTATGTCTGCAGGCTCCCTCGTTTGACGGGTTCGACGGGGGAGCGGGCGCACGCTACCAGGCGCGGCGCGAAATCCGCTCATTCTGGTATCCGACCTGGCTCGCCCAGGTCGCTGCCATGGTGCCGGACAGCAAGCTGATCGATGCGGTGCCGCACCGGCTCACGCTCGCCGACGTGGTCGACCAGGCGCGCGACTTCGATCTGGCGGTGCTGCACACCTCGACGCCGTCCTTTGCGTCCGATGTTGCCGTGGTCGAGGCGCTCAAGGCGGCCAATCCGGCGATGAAAATCGGCTTTGTCGGCGCCAAAGTCGCCGTCCAACCGGACGCCAGCCTGTCGGCTTCGCCGGCGATCGACTTCGTCGCCGGCAACGAGTTCGACTTCACCGTCAAAGAAATTGCCGAGGAGCGCGATTGGAATAGCATCGCCGGCCTGTCGTACCGCGATGCCGGCGGCACGATCAGGCACAATCCGCCGCGCCACATTCTCGAGAATATGGACGAGCTGCCATTCGTCACGCCGGTCTACAAGCGCGACCTCGCCATCGAGGACTACTTCATCGGCTACCTCAAGCACCCTTATGTGTCGCTCTATACCGGCCGTGGCTGCAAATCGCGCTGCACCTTTTGCCTCTGGCCGCAAACCGTCGGCGGTCATCGCTACCGCACCCGCAGCGTCGGCAACGTGATCGAGGAAATGCGCTGGGCCAAGGCGGCGTTTCCGAAGGTCAAGGAATTCTTCTTCGACGACGATACGTTTACCGACGACCGGCCGCGCACCGAGGCGATCGCACGCGAGCTCGGCAAGCTCGGCCTGACCTGGTCGTGCAACGCCAAGGCCAACGTGCCGCGCGACACGCTGAAAGTCATGCGCGATAACGGCCTGCGGCTGCTGCTCGTCGGCTACGAGAGCGGCAACCAAAAGATCCTGCACAATATCCGCAAAGGCATGCGCGTCGACGTGGCGCGGCGCTTCACCAAGGATTGCCACGAACTCGGCATTACCATCCACGGCACATTCATTCTCGGCCTGCCGGGCGAGACCACGGAAACCATCCAGGAGACCATCCGCTTCGCTACCGAGATCAATCCGCACACCATCCAGGTGTCGCTCGCGGCGCCCTATCCAGGAACGCAGCTCTATCGCGAAGCGATCGAGCACGGCTGGCTCGACGAGGAGCACGCCGAACTGGTCGATGCGCACGGCGTGCAGATCGCGCCACTGCACTATCCGCACCTGAGCCATTCGGAGATTTTCGATTCGGTCGAGGAGTTTTACCGGCGCTTCTATTTCCGTGCGCCAAAGATTGCGGCGATCGTCTCCGAAATGGTGCGCAGCCCGCAGATGATGGCGCGCCGGCTGCGCGAAGGTGTCGAGTTTTTCTCGTTCCTGCGCGAAAGGCGGCAGCTGGCGAATTAAACAACACTGCGGAGGCGTTTCCCGGACGCGGTGCGCTGCGCCCGGGAAACGTTCGGAGTATTACCCCTGTCGCTTGCCCTCCAGATAGCCGGCGTCGCGAAACCAGCGGATCGCATCCTCCAGGCCCTGCCGATAGGGCCGTGCGCAAAAGCCGAGATCGCGTTCGGCCTTGGCCGCGGTGAAAAACATGCGGTGCTCGGCCATGCGGATGCCGTCAACGGTGGCGAACGGCTCGCGGCCGGTCAGCCAGGCCGTTGCCTCCGCCGCATAGGCGACCGGCAGCGCGACCACCCGCGGAATGCGCAAGCGCGGCGGCGCGCGACCGACGAGATGCGCGATGTCGGCCAACATGTCGGCGAAGAGGACGTTGGTGCCGCCCAGGATGTAGCGCTCGCCGATCGCGCCGCGATGGAGCACAGCGAGATGGCCTGCCGCTACATCATCGACATGGACGAGATTGAGCCCGGTATCGACAAAGCCAGGGATGCGGCCGCACGCGGCTTCGACGATGATGCGTCCGGTCGGCGTCGGTTTGACGTCGCGCGGACCGATCGGCGTCGATGGATTGACGATAACGGCCGGCAAGCCTTCGTTCGCCACCATGGCGCCGACCAACCGTTCCGCGGCGATCTTGCTGCGCTTGTAGGCGCCGATCCCTTGGTCCTCCGCAAGCGGCACGGACTCGTCGGCCGGCGCGCCGTCCGGGCGCAACGCCAAGGTGGCGACGCTGCTGGTGTAGACGACGCGCTCGACGCCGGCGCGCAGCGCCTCCTGCATGACATGGCGCGTGCCGTCCACGTTGGCGCCATAAATTTCGCGTTTATCTCGTGCCCACAGCCGATAGTCGGCCGCAACGTGAAACACGTAGCGCACGTTGCGCATGGCGCGCTCCACCGAAGCTTGATCGCGAATGTCACCTTCAACGAGTTCCAACGTCAGGGCGGCAAGGTGCGCACGCGGGCTGCCAGGCCGCACCAGCGCGCGCACGGCGAATCCGCCTTCACTCAATGCTTTGGCGACGGCGGAACCGACGAATCCAGTGGCACCGGTGACCAACGTTTGCGCAGCGCTGCGCATGGCGGCTCATTCCAGGTTGTGCTACGATGCGGTCAGGCTCGATTCGAAACAAGTGTCGTCATGCCGACATTCGGCGGGTCGGTTCCCGTGGGGTGGGGGAACTAATCGGAGCAGACGGCACTTTCCCATGCGGTAGCAAATTTATTGACCGCGTTGGTGTTTTTATTCGGGTCGTTATGAAGGCGTCGCAAGCGCTTTCAGGGGGCTGATCGGCTGATCACACGCGGGGCATGTCAGCTCATGACGTCCGAAGCACACTTTGTCGACGCCACCCTCACCGAAAGTCTGCTCAGCCTTGCCGAACACCCTGATCAGTTCACCGAAGCGGCGCTTGACTCGCGCCGCCTCGTTATCGCCTTCGTCGGCATGGCGTTCGAAGCCAGGATCGCGGCCGGCCCCGGCGTGTCGGTATTCGCCCGCAACGCGCGGCGCGAATTAGCGGCAACAGCGGCCAATGCGGCGCGGCAGGGCTATCGCGGCATTATCAGCTTCGGCGTCGCCGGAGGCCTTGCCGCTCACCTGCGGGCCGGCGATTGGGTCGTGGCGTCCTCGGTTGTCGAGGCCCAAGGACCGATCCCGACCGACACAGCGTGGTCGCGGCGGCTCCTCGATGCCATCGGGGATGCCCACCACGCTCCGATCCTCGGCGTCGATACACCCGTGGCCGAGCCGACCACCAAACACGAACTGCATCGCACCAGCGGGGCGGCCGCCGTCGATATGGAATCGCATATCGTGGCGCGGCTGGCGGCCGCACACGGGCTTGCCTTCACCGCCTTGCGCGTCATCGTCGATCCGGTCGAGCGGGCGATCCCGCCTTCGGCTCTGGTCGGCATGGGGGCGGATAGCCGCGCCGATACCAGGGCGATCTTGCGCGAACTCATCGCCCGGCCCCACCAGCTGCCGCTGCTGGCGCGCGTAACCTGGGATGCCTTCATCGCGCGCTCGGCGATGCAGCGCGTGCGCCGCCTCCTTGGCCCACATTTCGGGCTCATCGATCTGCCGAGCGCGCCGGCAGCCGACGAAGAGCTGGCGCCGGTGCTCCGCCCGATCGCGCCGGCGTAAAGCGAAACTCAAAGGGTCGATTCAGCTCGCGCTCGTCCCCGCCAAAGCGGGGACCCAGTGCTGGATTCCCGTTTTCGCGGGAATGAGCGGAATTCACCAGCGCAATTTATGCAGGCTTACGCCTGCGAGATAAACTTGGTGACGAGGTAGGCGCCCAAGCCCTCGATACCACCTTCGCTGCCGTGGCCGCTTTCCTTGACGCCGCCGAACGGCGTCTCCGGCGTCGAAATCGCAATCGAGTTGACGCCGACCATGCCCGACT
This sequence comes from Xanthobacteraceae bacterium, assembly GCA_030044035.1. Taxonomy (GTDB): domain Bacteria; phylum Pseudomonadota; class Alphaproteobacteria; order Rhizobiales; family Xanthobacteraceae; genus BOG-931. The sequence goes on along the minus strand of JASHWN010000045.1, from coordinate 226 downwards.
CCAACGCATCGCCGATGGCGGCGGCGGTCGTATTCGACGTGGTGAAAGCGTAGGCCGCTAGCCCGTATTCCAACGAATTGGCGCGCTCGACCACCTCGTCGAAAGTCTTGAACGTGACCACCGGCGCCAGCGGACCGAACGGTTCTTGCGTCATCACCTTGCTGTCATCCGGCACGTCGGTGATTACCGTCGGCTCGTAGAAGTAGCCCTGATTGCCGCGGCGCTT
>JASHWN010000407.1 GCA_030044035.1 Xanthobacteraceae bacterium | reverse complement strand
CGTGGTGTTCGGCCAAGTAGGCTTGCAGGTGCTGGTCGCGGTAATCGGCCGCAGTGCCGAACACGTCGCCGAAATCGGTGTCGGGATAGGTGACGAAGACCGGGAAATAGTTCTTGCCGTCGACGTGGATGAAGATCGGCCTGTCATTGGCGATGAACTCGACGCCGAGCGAGATCACGAACAGGACGAGAAAGATCCACAACGACCAGTAGCCGCGCTTGTTGGCTTTGAAATTGCGCCAGCGCCGGGCGTTGATCGGCGACAGCTCGAAGCCGCGCGGCGGCCCGGCGACGCCGAGCGGTCCGGCCGGCTCGATGTCCGGCGCCAGGTCGGGCGCTGCCGGCGCTTCGGCAACCGGCGCAATGATGTCGTCGGTGTGGAGTTTGACGTCCACCTCAGACCTCCCGCGTCGCGAAATCGATGCGCGGATCTATCCACGTATAGGTGAGGTCGGAGATCAGCGTCACGACGAGGCCGATGAGGCCGAAGATGTAGATATTGGCGAACACCACCGGATAATCGCGGTTGAGCACGCTTTCGAAGCTGAGCAGGCCCAGCCCCTCGATCGAGAAGATGGTCTCGATCAACAGCGCGCCGGCAAAGAAGGCGCTGACGAAGGCCGAGGGAAATCCCGCCACCACGAGCAGCATGGCGTTGCGGAAAATGTGGCCGTACAGCACCTTGCGTTCGGAGCAGCCTTTGGCGCGCGCGGTCAGCACATATTGCTTGCGCAGCTCTTCGAGAAAGCAGTTTTTGGTGAGCAGCGTCATGGTGGCGAACGCGGCAAGCCCCATCGATATGATCGGCAACGTCATGTGCCAGAAGTAATCGAGGATTTTTTGCCACCACGGAAATTGCGGCCAGCCGTCGGAGGTGAGCCCGCGCAGCGGAAAGATGTGCCAGAACGAGCCGCCGGCGAAAAGAATGATGAGCAGGATGGCGAACAGGAATCCGGGTATGGCGTAGCCGATAATGATTGCGCTCGACGTCCACACGTCGAAGTGGGTGCCGTCGCGCACCGCCTTGCGGATGCCGAGCGGGATCGAGATCAGGTACGACAACAGCGTCATCCAGATGCCGAGCGAGATTGATACCGGCAGTCGTTCCTTGATCAGCTGCAGCACGCTGACATCGCGGAAATAGCTGTTGCCGAAGTCGAAGCGGATGTAGTTCCACAGCATGATGAAGAAGCGCTCGTAGGCCGGCTTGTCGAAGCCGAACTGCTTTTCCAGGCTCTTGATGAAAGCCGGATCGAGACCCTGGGCGCCGCGGTATTTGGAAGCGATGTCGCCGGCCGCGCCGGGGCGTGTCAGGCCGCGCGCGCCGAAATCGCCGCCCGGCGAGCCGGAAATGCGCGAGGTCGCGCCGGTGTCGGTGCCGGACAGCTGGGCGATGACGCGCTCGACCGGGCCGCCGGGGGCGAATTGCACGACCACGAACGACACCAGCATGATGCCGAAGATGGTCGGGATCATGAACAACAGGCGGCGGATGATGTAAGCGGTCATTGGCTCAAGTCATTGTTTCCCGGATGCGGTGCAGCGTGTAGCGGTGCACCGCTGATCCGGGATCGTTGCGTACTCTGAGTGTTTAACGGTCCCGGGTCTGCAGCGCACCACTGCGTGCTGCGCTGCGCCCGGGAAACGTACGGGTGACGTTTCACTCTATCCCGTCCTCTTGATCTTCGCCGCCTTGGCGCCGTCGTACCACCAGGTGTCCGGAATGCCGCGGAAGTAGCGCGGCTGCGCCGGCGGGCGGCCGAACAAGTCCCAATAGGCGATCCAGTGGTTCGCCTTGTACCATTGCGGGATCCAGTAGCGGCCGGCGCGGATGACGCGGTCGAGCGCCCGGCAGGCGGCGATCAGGTCCGGCCGCGTGTCGGCGGCGATCACAGCATCGATCAGGGCGTCGATCACCGGGTCGGCAATACCGGCGAGATTGTTCGAGCCTTTCAGCGCGGCGGCCTGCGAGGAGAAGAACGAGCGCAGCGAATCGCCGGGCGTTGCCGCGAAGCTGAGGCGGTCGGTCGTGATGTCGAAATCGAAATCATCGAGCCGCGCGCGGTATTGCACCGGGTCGACCAGCCGGATGTTGGCGGCAATGCCCAGGATGCCGAGATTCTTGATCAGCGCCAGGTGGTGCGGCTCGAACGTCGGCTCGTCGAGCAGAAACTCGATGGTGAGCGCCTCGCCGTTCGGCAGCGCGCGCTTGCCGTTCTTGATCGTGCAGCCTGCAGCTTGCAAAAGCTCCGCCGCCTTGCGCAGCTGCCCCCGGTCGTTGCCGGAGCCGTCGCTGACCGGCGGCACGTAAGGGTCGCCGAACACTTCGTCGGCAACGCGGCCGCGGAACGGTTCGAGCAGCTTCAGCTCGGCCGCGCTCGGCTTGCCGGCCGCCATCATGTCGGAGTTCTGAAACACCGATACGGTGCGATCGTAGCAGCCGTACATGACGGTCTTGTTGGTCCACTCGAAATCGAAGGCGTCGTCGAGCGCCTCGCGCACGCGGGGATCGGCGAATTTCGGCCGCCGCGTGTTGATGAACCAGCCCTGCGCGCCGGACGGCGTATCGTCCGGAATGGTGTCGAGCTTGACGCGGCCGTCCTGCGCCGCAGGAAAATCGTAACGCGTCTTCCAGGTGCGCGAGGTGAACTCCTCGCGGAACAGATAATTCTGCGCGGTGAAGCCTTCGAAGCCGACTTCGCGGTCGCGGTAATATTCGAAGCGCAGCGTATCGAAGTTGTTCTGGCCGCGGGCGACCGGCAGATCGGCGCCCCACCAATCCTTGACGCGCGCGTATTCGATGAAGCGGCCCGCCTCGAAGCGGCCGACCTCGTAGGCTCCCGAGCCGAGCGGCACGTCGAGCGTCGATTCGTCGAATGGCTTGGTCGCGTAATAGGCTTTGGAAAAAATCGGCAAGCCGGCGACAAGCAGCGGCACGTCGCGTGCGCGCTGCGGCTTGAATGTTGCGACAGCGATCGTGTCGCTTTCCGCCTCGGCGCCGATAAAATCGCGCAGCGACTGGGTGATGAGTGGATGGCCTTTTTGCTTGAGTATGTTGCGCGAAAAAG
>JASHWN010000406.1 GCA_030044035.1 Xanthobacteraceae bacterium | reverse complement strand
CCGATGCACAAGGCATTGTTCTTCGCCCTTTTGGCCGCCTGCGCGGTCAACGTGGCGTGCCTGTGCAGCCACCTGTAGCACGCGTAGCCCGGATTGAGTGAAACGAAATCCGGGGTAAGCCTCGACGCTCATCCCGGATTTCGCTGGCGCTCAATCCGGGCTACGATGGGTCATGGACGACTTCCCCATTGCGCCGCCGATCGTCGTCAAGGACACGCCGAAGCCGCGGCGGCTCGTGACGCTCAAGGACGCGCGCGACTATGTCGACGCGGCGCTGCGGCTTGGCCGGCCGGAGCCGTGGCGCGAGGTGTGGCACCGCCTCAAGACGGTGACCGACGAAGAGGACGCGATCGAGGCGATCGGCGACTTGCGCGAGCTGCTGGCCGATGAAGATTTGCTGATCCCCGGCGCCAGCTGAGCGGCCGGTCCGCCGCGATCACTTCTGATCTTTATGGTCGTCGTGATCTTTGCGCGGCGAATGGCGCGCTGCGCGAGCGGGGACGCAGACGCCGAAGCAGTCGGCGCAATGCGGCGGATATCTGCAAACAAAACCGGCGTTGCAGGGAATGCCGAAAAAGCCGCCGCATTGTTGGCCCTGCGCCGAACTCGGCGTGCTCGACAGCCCGACCGTGAGCGCCAGCGCGGCCGCAACCGAAAATCCAAAAAGCTTGGACACTGAATTCCCCCTCGCCTGCTTGGCTTAATTGTTGTCGCACGGCCGCGGCGCTGATCGGGGGCAGGCGATCCGCAATCGCGCTTACAAGCTGCCGACGTTGGCGAAGATCGCACAACCTAGAGGCAAGGGCAACCGCCGTTCATGTCAACTGCAGGTGCTGCGACGCACCGCACGCTCAGTCCGAATGGCGGGTGATCGGTGACACAGGCTGACAAATCAGGCCAAGCCGTTACAATGACGCCGATGGGGCGCGTACCGCGCCGCCGTACCGGCGCGTCAATCGACCCGCCATACGGGCCGGCAGAAACGAAACGAGGGTGGAAAATCATGCAAAAGAGTCTGGCCGCATGCGTGTTGGGCGCGCTGATCGTCGCGGCGGCGGCGATGCCGGCAAACGCCGCTGACGACATCGAGTCGCGGCTGCAGCTTTGCGCCGGCTGTCACGGCCAGAACGGCGTGCCGATCAACTCGGCGACCCCGATCATTTGGGGCCAAGAGGCCAATTACCTCTACAAGGAATTGCACGATTACCACAGCGGCGATCGCGCCAATCCGTTCATGGCCTCGGTCGCCAAGATGTTCACGCTGCCGGAGCTGCGCCAGGTCGCCGACTATTTTGCCGCCAAGCCATGGCCGGCGCCCGAGCATGCCGGCAATCCCGGCGAAGCGCCCAAGGAAGCACCAAAGAGCGCGGAAATGTGCAAGGCGTGCCACCAGCCCAATTTCCAGGGCGGGCAGCCGGCGCCGCGGCTAACCGGCTTGAGCTACGATTATCTGTTGACCTCGATGAACGCCTTCGCCGACGGCAAGCGCACCAACAATCTCGATATGCCGGGATTCATGAAGGCGCTGTCGGAGAGCGACCGCGAGGCGATCGCGCGCTATCTCTCGGCCTTGTGATCTGCGGCTGATCAGAGCGGACAGAGCGTTCGCGGCGTCGTCCTTTCAATTGCCCCAGCCGCCACTACCCCAGCCGCCGTTGCCCCAACCGCCGAACGTCGAGCCGCCGGCCCAGTAGCCGGCGCGAGGCGCGGAATCATAATACGGGTAGCCGCCGCGCTGCAGGGCGCCAGTCTGAATGCCGCGTTGGGCGACAGCGCCTTGGCTCGGCCGGTACGCATCATAACTCCGCCAATCGCGCTCCTGCGGGTTGCGCGAGGCCACGCTCCGTTGGCGGCGATTTTCCTTGGCCCGCAGCTTGGCGCTGCGCGAATGCACCGAGTGCTCGGCGGGCGTAGCGCGATTGTCAATCTCCGACGCTGCCGGCGCCGCGGCGGGCCCGCTATTCTGCGGTGCCGCGGCGGCGGGCTCCGCTGCCGCGGCGGCGAGTTGCGCCGGTTGCGCCGTGCCCGATGCGGGCGGCGCCACGACAGGCGCGGGTGACGCCGCCGCCGGCGCGGGCGACGCTACGGCCGGTCCGGACGATTGCGGCGCTCGCTGCGCGTTGCCAACCGTCTTGGTGGCGGTGAGCGCTTGCGCGGCGTTGTCACTTTCGGCCCCGACGATTGCGGGCCTATGCGGCGGCCCGCTGCCCATGACAGCGAGCACTGCGGCACCGCCGCCAATGGCACCGACTGTGCCGGCAATGGCGACGATCTGCAGCGCGCGAACGAAGCGGCCGAACCGCACGGGCCAGGCCGATTCGGGATAAAGCAAGGACGGCATGCCGGCCCCGGTCGTTTCCCAGGACGTGTCCGAAGTCGTGTCCCAAGTCGTGTCCCAACTCGTGCAGGCAACGCGCGCGCGCGCCGTCGTGTTCCTTGAGCCCCCTCGGGCGATACGAAAGAAAGGGAAAACGCTTGCGGGATGGCGGCGTTAGCCGGCCATCGCGCTTACGAAAGCTGCCCCGCCTCGCGGCGCGGCGATTTCGACAAAGGAAAGCGTCAGTATTTCGTGGCGATCGGAGCTTCCCAGTTGAAATGATAGTTCAGGCCGACGCGCACGATGTTGTCGGTCACATGCGTGGACAGCGTTATGGGCGTGAACACGCCGAGGCCGGTGAAGGTGTTGGTGAACGAGCCGAAGTCGATATACAGATATTCGATCTTGGCGGTCCAGTTTTGCGTGATCCAGCCTTCGATGCCGCCGCCCGCCGTCCAGCCGGCGCGCGTCGTGGTGAAATTGTTGGCCACGCTTACGCCGGCCACGGTCAGCGTGGTGTCGGTATCGAGCTCGCCATAGGCCAAGCCACCGGTGCCATAGAGCAGCCAATTCGGACCAGCGAGCACGCCGAGGCGCCCGCGCACGGTGCCGAACCAGTCCAGCTTCTCGTTAATGCTCAGTGTCCCTGTCGTTGTGATGGGGAGAATCCCCGGGACGGATCCGGTGCCGGTCAAGCTGCTTGAGGCCTGCTCGCTGCTGCCCTGAATGTCAGCCTCGATGCCAAGCACCCAGTTGCCGGTCTGCCAGTTGTAGCCGATCTGGCCGCCGCCGATGACGCCGTCGAGATCCGATGAGGTGGAGCCAAAGGGTGATGTCGGCGGAAGCGCGGTCGGTGGGAAACTCGCGCTCTGCGTCGCGGTGCCGAAGCTGCCGCCGATATTGGCGCCGATATACCATCCGGTCCACAGCGGCGCCGGCGCGACCGGTGCCGGCGGCGGCGCCTTCAGCGGCATGTCGGCCGCGAACGCCGGCGCGGCAACAAATGCGCTGAGCGAAACGACGGCAAGAGCTAGTTTGTTCATCTGAGCCCCCTAAGTCGCGTGATTGCCTGCAGGCATGTTTGCCAGCAGTATGTATCCGGATGGGCCGGATTTACAGCCGCGGGAGCGATGGCGCCGCTTGCCGGTGGACGAGGAAGATTCATTGATCGGTCGCGATAACCGCCTGATAGACAACCCCTTTTACGAAGCTGCCGGGGCCCGCCGCTGTGGCGGAAAGATCACAGCTTGCGATAATCGCAACAGCTTCAGGAATAGAGCCACCGTGCAGTCGTCGGCGGCCCGCTTTGCAACCGTACCGATCGCGCGGCGCTATTCTTCGGGCTCGGTGGTGAAGAACAACGGGTAGCCCTTGCTCTTGCCGAGCTCGGTCGCTTCCTTGGCCTTGGTCTCGGCGACGTCGCGGGTGTAGACCGCGATCACGCAGGCGCCTTTGGTGTGCGCGGTCATCATCACGCGATAGGCCTGATCGGCATTCATGCGGAACACCGCCTTGAGCACCTGCACGACAAATTCGCGCGGCGTGTAATCGTCGTTGAGCAGAATCACTTTGTAGAGCGGCGGCCGCTGCGTCTTGGTCTTGACCTTGGTCTGCGGCTTGACGAGGGTCTTGGTCATTGCGCGAAGCCCTCCGCAGCGAATGGGCAGGACGGCGGATCAAATATACCCGATCAATATAAATCAAGCGGCTCGCCCGGCCCAGCGGCGCCGCGCGGCGCACCCTCTCCAGTCATGCAGGAACGCATCCAACCAATCAGCGTTGTTAACGGCTGCGATTCACGAGGGAGTTCGTCGGCAGCAGCATGCACATCATTTGGATCATCGTCATCCGCACCGTCCCCGATCCGGGCCGGCAGTTGGCTGTAAAAATTTGCGTTCAGCGTCTCACCATCGCGCCGCGTCGCGGCACGCGGCGTTCGACCACCACGGCGCGCGGCGCGCCGCCGTGAGAAGCGGCGCGGCCGGTGCGCGCGGCGATCACGGTGCGGCTGACGGACTTGCCCTCGCCCATGCGCAGCACCGCGCTCCTCGCCTCCTCGGCGGAGATTTGCATCAGCGCGGCCACGATCTCGGTCTGCGCGCCGATGTCGGCGGCGGCAAGGCCCTGCGCGGCGAGCACCGCTTCTTCAATTGTCGGCGGGTCGCGGCGCACGCGGCGCCGGCCATCCTTTGTTTCCCAGATCTGGCTGTTCATGCGATAGCTCTCGATGTCCAATCCCTGCGTGCTGCGCCTCATTATTGTCTTTGCGCTGCAGTGCAGCAAGAGCGTTGTGCGTCGCACTCACGACAATGTCATCGCCGGCATCCGAATAGGTGCAAAAACGCAAAAAAGCAGGCGCCCGCCGCCGCGTTTTGCGGCGGCAGCGCCGGCCCAGACTTGGCACAACGATGAGGCGGCTAGCTTGCCGGCATCTCGCTGAACAACACGCCGCCCTTGCCTTTGGCGGTCTTGGCGGTTTCGACCAGCGACACGGTGACCGCTTCCGGCTTGGCGCCGGCATTCTTCACCACGGCCGCGGTAATGTCTTTGATCAGCCCGCGCTTCTGTTCGAGCGTGCGGCCTTCGAGCATGTAGACGACGACTTCCGGCATGACTGCCCTCCAATGTTTCGGATCCGGCCAGACGCACGGGCGGCAGCAGAGCCGGCGCCGACTTGCCTGACGATCAGGCGCATAATATCGGAAAGTTTGCGGGTGAGGCGCAACAGGAGCTGACGATGAAACGTTTGGTCTTCGCAACCAGCCTCTGCGCTTTCGCACTGATGATCGCCGCGCCGGCGCGCGCCGACTACGCCGTCGTCCAGTTCGAGGACGGTTGGTGTCAGGTGTGGTGGGACAGCGCCGCCGACCCGTGGGGCACGAGCTGGCGCAAACTGGTGATCGGGATGCCGACCTGGTCGGCGGCGCGCGCCGCGCTTGCCGACGCGCGGGCGCAGGCCGTTTGCCGCGACTAAACCGGCGCCATAGATCGCCCAACGTTGCACGCGCTGCCCGCGCTCGTCGCGGGCATGCGCGCTTTCGTTAGTACCGTGCAAATGAAATTCAGTTCGCCGAGAACAAACCCGTACGGGAGCTGAACAGCCTGAACAAAGGCTCGAAGCCGCCTTGGGCATGGCGCGGCTTTTTCGCGTCGCGGCTCGCCTGCCAGCGCCGAATCGCCTCGTAGCCCGACACGCGATGTTTCTTCTTTTTGCTCGTTGCCGCTTCGGGCAATAGCGGGGTGTCGTCATGATTCGGCGCCGCTAACGCCGGCTCGTCGACATGGGCGACTTTAGCCGGCGCGACTTGGGCCGGCGCGACGGTATTTGCTGCGTTGGGAGCGCCGAC
>JASHWN010000405.1 GCA_030044035.1 Xanthobacteraceae bacterium | reverse complement strand
CGCGTCGTTGGCGATGACCCGGCCGATCCAGTTCATCTTGGTGACGTCGGCTCTAAGTTCCGGCACCTTGAACAGCTGGGACTCAAAGATCGACTGGTCGAGCATGCCGATCGTCGTGCCGTCGTGCGGCGCCAGATAGTAAAGCTGGTTGGCGGCCATGATGCCGCCGGCGCCCGGCATGTTGCGCACGACCACATTTGGGTCGCCGGCGAGGTGCGCGCCGATGTGGCGGGCGACGAGGCGGCTGAACGCATCGTAGCTGTCGGCGCCGACGCTCGACGACACGATGATTTCCAGCGTCTTGCCGCGATAGAAATCGTCAGCGGAAGCGCTCGGCGCTGCAAGCGCTGCTGCGATTGCAAGCGCCGCGCTGAAGCGGATCGCGTCGCCGCGCATTGCGTACGCCGGGAGCGCGGGCTCTATTCCGCCGCCTGCTGGCCTTCCTCCTCGGCGATGGCGCGTGCCTCGATGGCGTCGATCTCGGCTTGATCGAGTTTGACCAGGATATTGGCCTTGTGCTCGATCTTGCCGGCGTCGTCGTCCGGGCCGAGCAGCGGATAGGCATCGCCGCCGCGGTCGCGCAGCGGCGGCGCATGCGATTCGACGATCACTGCGGTTTCCTTGCCGCGGTTCCAGGCCCAGTGCACCTTGTTGCGCGGGATGCGCATGACGTCGCCCGGCCGGCAGCGGTAGCCGCGGCCGTCGACGAAGAAATACATCTCGCCGGACACGATGTAGTTGATCTGCTCGCAATCGTGCATGTGCGGGCTGGTGTGGTAGCCGGCGGCGCGCTCGGCGAACATGATGCTGGTGTCGGTGCCGTGCACCTTCTGCGCCCGGATCACGGAATTGCCGACGGCCGCCATGGCGACGCGCTCGGTCATCTTCACGTCGCGCCTGTTGACCCGGTAATTCGGCTTGTCGGCCATGATCGCTTCCTCCGCTCCTGTTTTGCGTTTCTCGGCAATGTCGCCGTCAGATTATCGCCGCCGCTGCGTCGCGGCAATCGGCTCCCGCCCCGCAAGCTTGCGTTGACGGAGGCCCTCGAACACAATCGGTATGAAATCCGCCGCTGTCGCCGGAGCCGATCTTGGCCGCACCGATCATCGAACTGAAGGATCTCGCCAAGACGTTTTCGGTGCATGGCCGCACGCTCACCGTGTTCGAAAACCTGTCCTGCCGCATCGAGGCCGGCAGTTTCGTATCGATCGTCGGCCCGTCCGGCTGCGGCAAGTCGACCTTGCTCAAGCTCATGTGCGGGCTCGACAGCCCGAGCGCCGGTACGGTGCTGTTCCAGAACCGGCCGGTCGGCGGCCCGGCGCGCGGCATGATCTGCGTGTTTCAACACTACACCCGCTCGATCCTGCCGTGGCGCGACGTCATGGGCAACGTCGCCTTCGGGCTCAATGCCGCCAAAAAATCGCTGCCGCCGCGGCAGGCGCGCGACAAATGTTTGCAATACATCCGGCTGGTCGGCCTCGAAGGCTACGAGCGCTACCATCCGTATCAATTGTCCGGCGGCATGCAGCAGCGCGTGTGCATCGCTCGCGCGCTGATCTGCGAGCCGGCGGTGCTGCTGATGGACGAGCCGTTCAGCGCCGTGGACGCCATGACCCGCGCCGTGCTGCAGGAGCTTATCCTCAAAATCCGGACGACCGTCCCGGTCACCATCCTGTTCGTCACCCATGACGTGGACGAGGCGGTGTTCCTGTCGAGCCGCGTGATCGCGCTCGGTCCCGCACCGGCGTCGATCCGCGACGATGTGGCGATCGATCTGCCGCAGCCGCGCGACCAGATCGCGACGCGCGAGGATGGGCGCTTCATCGCCACCCGCCAGCGCCTGTTCGCCAGCATTTTCCTGCAGGAAAAGCGCGAGCAGGCGCGCGCGGCACCGCCGCAAGCCTGAAGGCCGCTCATGATCAGGCGCTGGCCCGGCTTTTTGCTCTTCGTCTTCATCCTGCTGGCATGGGAATGCGCCTCGGCCTTCAACTGGGTCGACCAAGTCTCCATTCCGCGCGTGTCCGCCATCGCCCAGGCGTGGGCGGCGAGCGTGCAGGACGGCCGGCTGCTGGCCGCGCTCGGGTCCACGCTCGGCCGCATTATCTGCGGCTTTGCGGTTGCCGCGTTGGTCGCGGTGCCGCTCGGCCTCGCCATGGGCAGCTTCGCGCTGGTCTATCGGCTCATCGAGCCGCTGACTGAATTCGTCCGGCCGATTCCGGCCGCCGCCTATATCCCGGTCGCCATTCTGTTTCTCGGCATCGGCGACGAGATGAAGGTTTTCGTCGTGGCTCTGGCCTGCCTGTTTCCGATCCTGCTCAACACTTATGGCGGCGTGCGCGGCGTCGATCCGGTCTTGATCGACACCGGCCGCACCTTCGGCGTGCCGCGGCTTCAAGCGCTGCGCCAGATCGTGCTGCCGGCGGCTTTGCCGAGCATCCTCACCGGCATGCGCATCAGCCTCGGCATCGCGCTCATCGTCGCGGTGGTGGCGGAAATGATCGCCGGCAACAGCGGCATCGGCTATTACATCCTCGACATGCAGCGCAGCTTCCGCATCCCCGACATGTTCGCCGGCATCTTCACCCTCGGGCTGGTCGGCTTTATCATCAACTTCGCGTTTCTCAAGATCGAGCAGCATTTCCTGCGCTGGCGCGGCACCAGCGTCGAGACGTGAAGCCGCGCCGAAGGGGAAAGCATGACGCAAGAACAGGAAACCGATCCGTTCCGGCTGTTCCCCTATCAGGCGATCGTCGACCGCCCGCCGGTCAAATGGCCGAATGGCGCGCGCGTCGCCGTATGGGTGATCCCGAACGTCGAGCACTTCCACATCGAGATCGGCAACGCGGCGCCCGACATCCGCAACCATTCGCGCCGCGATTACGGCAATCGCGTCGGGGTGTGGCGGATCATGGAGGTGCTGACGCGGCACGGCGTGCGCGGCACCGTCGCGCTCAATGCCGAGGTCGGCCGCTTCTATCCGCGCATCATGGAGGAAATGACGCGGCTCAAATGGGAATTGATGGGCCATGGCCTCACCAATTCGGTGCTGCTCGCCGGCCTGTCGAAGGAGCGCGAGACCGCGGTCATCGCCGAGACCGGCGCGGTGATCAAGCAATGGGGCCAGAAGATGCGCGGCTGGCTCGGCCCGGGCCTGACCGAGACCTGGCACACGCTCGACCTCCTGCGCGAGCACGGCGTCGATTACGTGTGCGACTGGGTCAACGACGATTTGCCGTACCGCATGAACAACGGGCTCTATTCGATTCCGTATTCGATCGAGCTCAACGACATGCCGCTGTTCAATAATCCGAGCATCGGCATCGACGAATTCTATCGCCGCATCTGCGAGACCTTCGAGGTGCTGTACGAGGAGGGCGCCCGCAACGGCCGGGTGATGGCGATTGCGCTGCATCCGTTCCTGATCGGCGCGCCGCACCGCATCCGCACGCTCGACCGCGCGCTCAGCTACATTGCCGCGCACGGCAGCGTCTGGTTTGCGACCGGATCGGAGATCATCGACGCCTACCGCGCCCAGGAGCCGTCGTCCTGATGCGGCGGTTGCCGCCAAATCGGAGCAAGACCATGCATTTGTTTCCCGCGGCACGAGGCATCGCGTTTACCGCGGCGCTGCTTGCCGCCGCGATGGCGGCGGCCTCGGCGCAAAACGCGTCGCCGACGCCCGCGCAAGGCCTGCAGAAGGTGCGGATCGGAACCTTGAAAATGTCGGCGCTGACCGATGTGTGGGTGGCCAAGCAGGCCGGCATTTTCGCCAACAACGGCCTCGACGCCGAGCTCGTCGAATTCCGCAGCGGCAACGAAGCGATCGCGGCCCAGCGCGGCGGCCACGTCGATATCGTCCTGTCGATTCCCGGCACCGCGATGACGGCTAACGAGCGCGGCTTCGATCTCGTTCTCATCGCTCAGAACGAAACCGCCCATGCCGCGCCGCCGGACGCCGGCGCGCTGATCGTGCGCAAGGATTCCGGGCTCAACAGCGTCGCCGACCTCGCCGGCAAGATATTCGCGCTCTCCAACACCCACAGTCAGCTGCAGGTCGCGGTCGAAGAGGTGCTCAAGAAGTACGGCGTCAATCCGTCGAGCGTGACCTTTATGGAAATTCCGTTTTCCAGCCATCCGGCCGCGCTGAAATCGGGCCAGATCGACGTGTCGATTGCGATCGATCCCTGGACCACGCAGCTGCGCACCTCCGACTACGCCAAGGTGCTGGCCTGGGATTACGTCGAATCGCTGCCCGGCCAGCCGATCGGCGCCTGGTACGCGCGGTCCGATTTCATCCGCGGCAAGCGCGACGTGGTCGACCGCTTCGCCCGCTCGATCCGCGATGCCATCCAGTACATGAACGCCGACGCCGAGCGCGCCAAAGAGAACGTCGCCGCCTATACCGGACTCAACATCGCATTCCTGAAGGACATGCCGCTCAACCGCTGGAGCTATGAGATCGACCCCGCGACATGGCAGGGCGTCGCCGACATGATGCACGTGAGCGGCGAACTGCAGAAGCCGCATAAGGTCAGTGAGTATTTGTCGGACATTGTGGCGCCGTATGTGGTGAAGTAGCGGGGGGCGACAGGGGGATCGCACGAATCCCGTAAGCTCCGTCGCGTGGCGCCGCCGATCGCAACGGCTGCAAAAAATTTCGAAAGGATTTTGCTGTCAAGGGCGCGAAGCGCCGCCTTCGGCGGTCAAAGACCCTTGACAGCAAAATCCTTTCGAAACACACGCCGGCCGTTGCGATCGACGGCTTTCTCTGATCAGGCGGGCACAAACGCAAGCCGGCGCCTAGCGGATTCGTGATCAGACGGCGGCTTGCTCATCCCTTGGGTCGCGGGCCTTGCGGATGCGCTCGCTGTAGACCGGCACGGTCAGCCCGAACAGATCCCAGCGCGTCAGATAGGCGAGCAGAAACGGGTGGCAGCCGTGCTCGAACAGCCATGCCACGTCGCCGGTGAGCAGCGCTTTGCGCTCGTCTTCGCTCAGGTCGAGCGGGCTGATGGCCGCAGCCGGATCGGTTCGCAGCGCCTCGCGAAACGTGCGGTCGTGCAGGGCGTCGCGACACAGCTTGTTGACGGCGTAGACGCTCATTTCCGGCTCCGCCTCAATCCCAGCGCCAGGCGCCGTAGGAGTGGCCGTGGTCGAGCTGCGGCTCGATGAAGCGCGGTTTGCGCTCGCCGATGGTGCCGAGCATGGCGATCCAGTTGAGCAACTCGCCGCCGATATTGCCGGCGCGCGCCATGCGGACCGCGGTCGCTTCTTCGAGCAAATCGTTGACTTTGCCGTGCTGCAACAGGTGCTGTACCCGCCTGGTCCATTCCTGGTCCGGCGTGCCGGCGCGCTCGCCATGCGGAATTTTCGGCCCGCCGATCTCGAGCGAGAAGCTGCCGCTCGCCAGCGCCGCCACCCGCATGCGTTCCGGCCAGTCCCTGATGGCGTCGCGCACCATCTCGCCGAGCGCATAGCAGCGCCGCGCCCCGGGCAGCGGCGGCGCCAGCCCGTTGATGAAGATCGGCACGATCGGAATCTTCATGTGCGGGGTAAGAAAGTGCAGCGGCACCATGATCGAATGATCGACGTCGAAATCCTGCGACAGCGACAGGTCGAAGCCGCGGGCGATGCCGCTGCCGCGCAGGTGTCCTGCGAGCGGCGCATGGCCGTGCACGCGGTAATGCGGCATCGGGGTCTGGTCGTTGGGCCCCTCGGTGGCGTCGGTGACGCCAACCAAAAAGGTCGGCAGGTTGTCGAAGAAGAACGTATTGAAATGGTCACTATCGAACACAACCAGCACGTCCGGAGCGACCGCGGCGACGTGCTTGGCGATCTCCGCGTAGAGCCGAGCCACCTCGCAGCTCGGACCTTCCCGCGCCACCAGCGCCGGAAAGGCCGGTGCATGCGGCACCCCGAAGGCGGCGACGATTTCGGCCATGGCGCTCGTCCTGATTGGCGCTCGTCCTGATTGGCGCTCGTCCTGATTTTCCAGCGCGTGCGGCGTTCACGCGCCGCCGCTCAGCAGACCAAAATATCCGATGCCGACGGCAGCCGGAACGGTGCGGATGCCGCACGCGCTCCCGACAATATTCCTAGTTCATTCTCGATCAAACGGCTCGATGCGCCGTCGCGGATATCAAAAGCAGCGACCGAGCACCTCGAATTCAGGTGCACCAGCCACGCGTTTCTTCGTTTCCGTCCGCAATGACGCGAGCGCAAACCATCGACCGCGCCCGAAGGCACGCTCGATGATTGCGCTCGGTCGAATTGCGGTGCTGGTACGCTTAGGAACGGGAATCGAGCGACAACCCGATGCTGAACGCTTTCTGCCGGGTCGCGCCTTCCGTCCGCTTCAATTTCTTGGCGATCCTGGATGCGGGCGTCTTCCGCTTCGCCATAGATTTCAGGTCGCGGACTTCGCCTGAAGTCCACGCGCGTCGTTTCTTTGCACGCTTAGCCATAGAACCTCCCTTGCAAATGCAGGCAGCTTGTATCCCTTACGGGAGCGAAAGAAAAGCAGAAAGACGGGATGGAGAACATGTCAGATACGATCAAACCATCCGCCGCAAGCTTGTTAGCTTCTTCTTAACAAGATATGACCAAGGAAGCAAATAATTCTTTTTGTGCTTTCTTGATCGATTTTGACGCAATGCAACGGCGGCGTTCCCCGTCCTCGCCGTCCACGACCGCGATCAGATAACAAGCCGGCCCACCTGCAGCCGGAACGCGGCGTTGCGCCAGCCCTTTGTTGCCTGTTGACGATCCATCTGCTCCGCGCCGCCGCTCACGACGCTCGATCGCCCGTCGAATTGCGGTGTTTGGTGACCAAAAACCTGTTGATTGTGCCGCGGGCGAGCGCGAATGGCGGAAAAAGTCCGCGCGAATCCCGTCTGGCGGCCTGGAAAAGCCGCACTTTGAGCCCCAATCATGCGCCGGAAGCTGCGATGATCGCCGCGGATTGCGCCGGCTCAGGCATGCGTCATAACGATTGTGCAATGTCCGCGTCCTATGCTGGAAGGTGAAGGAGCGGACGAATGCTGATCTTTCTGCTGAGTTGCCTGTTTGGCGCGGTCTGCGCAGTGGGGATGTGGACTGCCGTTACGGCGCATACAACAATCGACGACATCGTCAAGCGCGGCGGCAGGCCGTTTCCGCCCGGAGAACCCTGAGCGCCTGAAGCCAACATGCGGATCGTCCGTGTTCTCGTTTTGGCCGCGGTGCTGCCGTGCGCAGTCGCCGCCAGCGCTGCCGCACAAGGTCCCGCCTCCGCCTGTCATGGCGCCCAGCAGCGGCGAGAGGTGGCCGAATTGTTGTTCGGCCGCGACATCGGCCGCCGGCTCGGCGTCAGCGAAACGGCCTGGCAGCGCTTCCTGGCGCGCGAGATCACGCCGCGCTTTCCCGACGGACTGACCGTCACCGATGCTTTCGGGCAATGGCGCGATCCCGACAGCCGCCGCATCGTGCGCGAGCCGAGCAAGCGGGTGGAGATCGTGTTGCCGGGCAAGCCCGACGACGGTGCGCGCCTTGACGCCATCATGTCCGCCTACAAACGGCAATTCCGCCAGCGCTCGGTCGGGCTGATCCTGCAGTCGGCCTGCGTCTCGTTCTAGCGCGAAGCGCAATCCTGTTTGGATGTGTTCGGGCGGCCGCCGTCGCGCCAGGGACTTGCATCCGGGGGACGCCGTTCCTAGCTTCGTCAGGAGCCAGCGTCGACCGGGGAGCGGGCCGGCATGAACGGTAACGTTGATGAATTGAAACTGGTCGCCCTCGACCGTGATGATATCGAGGTCATCTCCGCGCATGTGCAGGATGCGCTGGTTCGGGTCGGCGATATCTTGTGGCAGCCGCACGAGCACCGCTTCGTGATGGCGCTCAAGCGCTTCGATTGGATCGCGGCGGCCGATGCCAAACCCGACCGTGGCCGCAAGCCGGACTACCGGCGCTGCCGGACCGCGCTGCGTTTCGAACGGGTGCTCAGCTGCAAATGCCGCGGCCTCGATCAATCCGACAAGATGACGCCGCTCAATCTGCTTGCCGTGGAATTCGCCGAGCGTGAAGCGCCGGCCGGCATAGTGACGCTGACGTTCTCGGGCGGCGGCGTCATCCGCCTCGAAGTCGAGTGCCTGGAAGCCGAGCTGGCCGATCTCGGCGAGGTGTTCGCCGCCAATGCCTGCCCCAATCACTTTTCGGCCGGCTCGGCCACAGCGTAATTTTCAGAGCCAAGCCAAGTGCGGCGACGGTTCACGCCGTCTGCGGCCGATGCCGCGGCGGGGCTGAGAACAGCTTCATCAGCACCACGATGGTGGCGAGCGTCGCCGCGTAGACGATGAGCTGCATCGCCGTCGGCTGGTCGACGTAGCCGATCAGCGTGTGCAGCGCGCGGCCCAACAGGCTCGAATCGCTCAAGAGCCACGACGTATCCCATACCGTCTGGTCGAGCGTGGTCACGATAGCGGCCTGCTGCAGGAACGCGATCGCCTGCGCGGCGAGACCGGCGGCCAGGAACGCGATCAGCGTTGAGGTGACGCCGAACAGGTAGCGCGCCGGAATGGTGACCAGGCCCAAATAGGTGGCCAGGCAGACCAGCGAACCGAGAACGAGGCCGATGCAGCCGCCGAGCGCCATGCCCCAGCTGGCGCCGCCCTGCGCCGCCGCGACGCCGTAGAGAAACAGCACCACCTCGGAGCCCTCGCGCAACACCGCGATCGCCACCACGACGGCGAGCGCGGCGAGCGATTTCGAGCCCGCCACCACGGCCTCGCCGGCCGCCTTGAGCTCGGCGGCGAGCTCGCGTCCGTGCCGCGCCATCCACACGTTGTGCCAGGTCAGCATGATGACGGCGAAGCTCAAAATGCCGGCGTTGAAGACTTCCTGGCCGCTGCCGCCAAACAGCTGCGACAGCCCGCCGGTAAAGAGCGCCACCAGGCAAGCGCCGATCACGCCGGCCGCGACGCCGGCAGACACCCACAGGCCGCGCCCGAGGACGCCTGCCGTCACCGCCATGATAATGCCGACGATCAGGCCGGCCTCGAACACCTCGCGAAAGACGATCAGCAACGCGGCAAGCACTGGAACCTCACGGCATCACGGTCATGATGGTCATGTTTCGATTCATGGCACCACCAGGTAGCCCTGGGTGGCATGATGAAAATCGTCGTAAAAATTGTAGCGGCCTGGCTGCAGCGGCCGCACATAGACCACCGCCTCGGTGCCGACCGGAACGATCTTCTCGAAATGCAGGTCGGTGCTCTCGAATTCTGACACGATCGTGTTGAGATTCTTGACGTGGATCGCGATCGGCTTGCCGGCGGGCGCGTGCAGCTCGGCCGGCTCGAATTGGTGATCCTTGAGCGTCACCGACAGGCTGACGGCATCGTCGGCACGGGCGGTGGCGGCACAACAGATCGTGGCCGCGGCCAGCAAGGCGGCCGCAAAGCCCAAAGCGCTCCCCGTGCGTGCACCTTCGATCATACGGCAAAAATGGTCCTTGCGGCTGCGATTGATGATAAGGACTTGGGCAACCTCGGACTTTTTGTCAATCTAAAAGCCGAATATTAGAATTGTTATAATATCTAACTGTGGTAGCCCTCATCGGCGCTGCAGCACCAAGGCTCAGGTGATGGCAATCCGTATTGATACGCGTTCCAGCGACTTTGCCGAAAAATTCCGCGCTTTTCTTGATACCAAGCGCGAAACCTCGGCCGACGTCGAGGCGGCGGTACGCGCCATCGTCGCCGACGTGGCGGCGCGCGGCGACCGGTCGCTGAAGGACTACAGCAAAAAATTCGATGGCCTCGATGTGGACCGCGTCGAGCTGAAAGTATCGAGCGAGGACATCGCCGCCGCCGCCAAAGCCTGCGGGCGCGAGGCGCTGGCGGCCCTGCAATTGGCGCGCGATCGCATCGAGGCCTATCACCGCCGCCAGCTGCCGCGCGACGATCGCTTCACCGACGCGCTCGGCGTCGAGCTCGGCTCACGCTGGAGGGCGATCGAAGCGGTCGGGCTTTACGTGCCCGGCGGCACCGCGGCCTATCCGTCCTCGGTGCTGATGAATGCGGTGCCCGCCAAGGTCGCCGGCGTGCCGCGGCTCGCCATGGTGGTGCCGGCGCCGCGCGGCGAGCTCAATCCGTTGGTGCTGGCGGCGGCGCAGCTCGCCGGCGTCGATGAGATTTTCCGCATCGGCGGCGCGCAAGCCGTTGCCGCCCTGGCGTACGGCACCGAGAGCATTGCGCCGGTTGCGAAGATCGTCGGGCCGGGCAACGCCTACGTGGCTGCCGCCAAGCGATTGGTGTTCGGCAAGGTCGGCATCGACATGATCGCCGGCCCCTCCGAGGTGCTGATCATCGCCGACGGCGACGCCAATCCGTCGTGGGTTGCCGCCGACCTGTTGGCCCAGGCCGAGCACGATGAAAGCGCGCAGGCGATTCTGATCACTGACAGCGCCGCGCTCGCCGACGCGGTCGCGCGCGCCGTCGTGAGCGAGCTGGCGCAATTGCCGCGCCGCGCGGTCGCGGCCGCCTCATGGCGCGACTTCGGCGCCATTATTATGGTCGGCAAGCTCGACGAGGCGGTGGCGCTGACCGACGCGATCGCGCCCGAGCATTTGGAAATCGCCGCCGCCGATGCCGAAGGCTTGGCGCAACGCATCCGCAATGCCGGCGCGATCTTCATCGGCGCGTACACGCCGGAGGCGATCGGCGACTACGTGGCCGGCTCCAATCACGTGCTGCCGACCGCGCGTTCGGCGCGCTTTTCCTCCGGGCTCGGCGTGCTCGACTTCATGAAGCGCACCTCGATCCTTAAATGCGGGCCCGAGCAATTGCGCGCGCTCGGCGGCGCCGCCATCGCGCTCGGCACCGCGGAAGGGCTCGACGCCCATGCCCGCTCGGTCGCCATCCGGCTCAACAGATAATGGCCCGCGCTCCACGCCGCGATCGCCGCGATTGCCTTACCGCCATCACGCTCGATGAGGCCTCGATCGGGCGTTCCAGCCGCGACGTCGAGCACGAACGCGCCGTCGCCATCTACGACCTGTTGGTCGAGAACAGGTTCAAGCCGGCCGGCCACGAAAGCGGCCCCTATGCGCTGCAGCTCGGCATTTCGGGCAACCGCCTGGTGTTCGACATCCGCACCGCCGATGGCGCGCCGATCATCGCCCACATGCTGTCGCTGGCGCCGTTCCGCCGCATCGTCAAGGACTACTTCACGGTCTGCGACAGCTATTACGCGGCGATCCGCACCGCGACACCGGACCGCATCGAAGCGCTCGACATGGGCCGGCGCACGCTGCACGATGAGGGCTCGCACATCGTGATGGAGCGGCTGCGCCGCAAGGTCGAGCTTGACTTCGACACGGCGCGGCGCCTGTTCACGCTGATCACGGTGCTGCATTGGAAGGGCTGAGCAGCCCGCTGCCGCCACCGGCGCCGCCATCGACGCAGCCGCTGGCGGTGCTGTTCGCCTGCGGCCAGAACGCGGTGCGCTCGCCAATGGCCGCGGCTTTGTTCGCGCAGATTTTCGGCCGCGCGATCTATGTGGGTTCGGCCGGCGTGCGCAAGGGCGAGCTCGATCCGTTCGCGGTCGCCGCCATGGCCGAGATCGGCATCGACATTTCGCAGCACAAGCCGGTGACGCTCGAGGAGCTGGAGGATTGGGAAGGCTTGAACTTCGACCTGATCGTCACGCTCACCCCGCAGGCTCATCACCGCGCGCTCGAGCTTACGCGCACCAGCGCGGTCGAGGTCGAATATTGGCCGACGCCTGATCCGAGCGCGGTCGAAGGCACCCGCAGTCAGCGGCTCGACGCCTATCGCGAGCTGCGCGATCAGCTGCTGGCGCGCATCCAGCAGCGGTTTGGGACGCCGGCGGGCGGCAACGAGTGATGCGGCGCAAAGCGACGTATTGCCAGCAGGATCGATCATTCGCTTTCTTGCGATCGACGGCTTCCTCTGATCGAGACAAATCAGTCCGGTTACGCACAATGCGTTTCCCGGGCGCAGCGCAGCACGAAGCGTAAGCGGAGTGGTGCGCTGCAGACCCGGGATCGTCACAAGCGCGGAGTGTGGAACGATCCCGGATCAGCGGTGCACCGCTTCGCGCCGCACCGCATCCGGGAAACGCGCTTCGCTACGGCTCCCGCGACGACGCATACGCGGCGAGCGCCAGCATGTCGTCGATGGTGAGGTTCTTGACGACCTGCTGCATGAGCGCCGCCGACGGGCCGGAGCGGGTACCGTCCTGAATCATGACCAACTGGCGAACGATATAGTTCGCCTGCCGTCCGGCGATCGGCGGCACGTCGCCGAGCCCGTGCAAGCCCGGGCCGTGGCAGATCGCGCAGGCGACGGTCTTGCCGTTGCCGCCGGTGGTCGCCAATGCCTCGCCCTTGGCGATGCTGCCCGTCGGCACGAACGCCACGAAGCCCATGCGCGGATCGCGGTTGATCACGACCTGTTCGTCCTCGGGGATTTCGATGATGCGGTTGCCGATCGGCTCTTTGCCGCCGTCCGGCAGGCGCAGCCTTTTGTTGCCAGGCCCCA
>JASHWN010000404.1 GCA_030044035.1 Xanthobacteraceae bacterium | reverse complement strand
CGATTAATCAAAGTCTTAAGGCGAAATGGGGCCTTACGCAGAGCTACCAAAAAGCGGCCGCTTCGGAAACTGCCTCACGGGTCCATAGGCGCTTCAGTTCGTTTCATAGGCATTGCCGAATGGCCGCCGGTGGTCGGGTTGCGCATTGCGGTACGCGCCAGCGTCCGCTACTCGTGCCGCGGGCAAGCTTTATGACGGCGATCGACTTCGCAGCGTTCGTTGACCAACTGGCCGCGGTCTCGGGGGAGACCATCCGGCCGTTCTTTCGCAGCGCGCTTTCGGTCGAGAACAAGAGCCGCTCGGGCGGCTTCGATCCGGTCACCGCCGCCGATCGCGCCGCCGAAACCGTGATGCGGGCGCTGATCAAAAGAACCTTCCCGGCGCACGGCGTCATTGGCGAGGAATTTCCGCCGGACCAGCCGGACGCCGAATATGTCTGGATTCTCGATCCGATCGACGGCACCAAATCGTTCATTTGCGGCATGCCGGCCTGGGGCACCTTGATCGCGCTCACGCGGCACGGCGAGCCGATTTACGGCATGATGCACCAGCCGTTCACGCAGGAGCAGTTTTCCGGCGACGGCGCCGGTGCGCGCTATCGCGGCCCGGCCGGCGACCGCGACCTGCGGACGCGCGCCTGCGCGCGTCTTGCCGACGCCATCATGCTCACCACCAGTCCGCTGCTGATGAACGAAGCGGACCGCCAATGTTTTGCCCGCGTCGAGCAGGCGGTGCGGCTGTCGCGCTACGGCGGCGATTGCTACGCCTATTGCGTGCTCGCCGCCGGCCATGTCGATCTCGTCATCGAGACCGAGCTCAAGCCGCATGACGTGCTGGCGCTCATTCCGATCATCGAAGGCGCCGGCGGCATCATGACGACGTGGGAGAACGGTCGGCCGCACAATGGCGGCCGCATCGTCGCGGCCGGCGATCCCCGCGTCCACGCGCAGGCGATGGCGCTGTTGCGCGGGTGAAAACGCGCTTCGCCTTTCAAACGTTGATCTAATACGACCCGCCGCCGGGCACGAACGCGTCGAACGCCGCCCAGAATTGCGAGCGGTAGCGATCCTGCTCCATCAACAGCTCATGCTTGGCGCCATCGACGACGAGATGCGAGCCGGCGCGCAGTTGCTTCGAGAATTCCTCGATCGCCTTGTTCGACACCAACGCGTCGAGGCCGCAGGATACGATCAGCATCGGCTGGCGAATCCGCGCGGCGTAGCCGCGCTCGCGAATCTCGCTCATGGCGCGGAACGCGGCGTCGCACCAGGCGACGGTCGGACGGCCGAGCGCCAGCGACGGCTCGGCCTCGAGAATCGCCGCGTTGCGCGCATAGCGGACCGGATCGGACGTCAGATAATTGCCGGCGAACGGGCGCATCTCCATGATGACGCGTTCGCCGCCGGGCACGTACATCGAGCCGAAGCCCGACAGGCGGAGCACCCGCACGATGGCGCGCGCGCTCGCCGTGGCGCCGGCACCGGCTAGCCCGATCAGCGGCGCGATCAGCACCACCCGGTCGAACCAGCGGTGGCCGCGAAAGGCGGCGCGGATCAACAGGGTCGCGCCGGTCGAGTGGCCGATGGCGAACAGCGGCGGCGGACAGTCCGGCAGCACCACCTCGCGCATGAACGTCTCGAGGTCGATGTCGTATTCGGAAAAGCTGCGCACATGGCCCTTGTGGCGGTCGGTCAGGCCGCGATCGGACAGGCCCTGGCCGCGCCAGTCGAGCGTCGCCACCGCAAAGCCGCGCGCGCGCAAATCGCGCACCGTCTCGAAATATTTTTCGATCCACTCGCCGCGGCCCTGGAAGATGCAGACCGTGCCGCGACGGCCGGGCGGCGGCGGCCAGCGCGCAAAGCGCAGCGACACGCCGTCGCGCGTCGTCAGGCAGTCCGTGACGAAATTGTCCGGAACCGGATTGGCGGGGATCGAGATGAGCTTCATCGCGGCGGGCCGATTATCCCTGGCTTATAGCAGTCCGCGACCTTTTTGACGCGGCGCAGAGCGGGGTCATGTAATCTCGGTCGTGCCGATTAGAATCGATTTATCAGGCTCAAGCTCGCCTTGCAGGTATTTGCGGCGCGCGAGTGCCTCGATTTCATCGCGGTGCTTTTGAAAGGCCACGTTAGGCCGAAGGCGATCGCCTTCGGAGAAATGATCGGACAGAGCTTCCCGCGAGATGCGGCAGCGCACGCGCGTCGTGCCGTCCTGCCCCCAGAACGTCACGCCCTCCCACGTGTCATAGTCAAACTGCCTGTCGGGGAAAGCGAGCGTGTGCTTATCGGTCATACCAAGCACGTCAAGGATTGCCAGTGCCGATGACAGCTGGACATCCTTCGCCTGCTGCTCGAAGCGCGAGACGGTCGGCGTGCTGACTTTGGCGAGCGCCGCAAGCTCGCGCTGGGGTCAGCTTCATTCCTCGCCGCCGCCGGACTGCTTCGTCGACAAGTAGAAGCCAATTAAGGAGATGCTGCCGTTCCATCTACGCTCCATGTAATAGTGCCTACTCAAGCGTTCGGGAAGCGTTCGGGGACAATCGGCGGGCGCGGGGGACGATTGACGCCGCCTGACGCCGGAGAACGATCGTGGAAACCACAAGCAGGTGTTGCGGCAACCGGGCCGCCGTGATCTCGTGATCGTGGTCGGATGGCTGAGCGTACAGGATAAATCGAATGCAGACGGCACCCGTTACGCGTTGGTAGAGCTGGCAGGCGGATGGGAAACGGTCAACGAGGACCGCGTGCCAGTGTCAGAAAATTTGTTCAAATAGTTGGTTTGCAGGGACGGATTTGAACCGCCGACCTTGAGGTTAGGAGCCTTGCATCGCGGCTTTGGGGTCCCCATATAGGTTTTGCGCAGGCTATCAAGCTGCGCATCACGGCTGGGTCCAATCGGGCCGGCCATCCGCATGTCGCTTCACAAGGAGGATATGCCATGCGAACTTTCGATCTAGCTCCCCTTTATCGGTCCACCGTCGGCTTTGACCGGCTGTTCTCGTTGCTCGATCAGGGCCTCGAGGGCGGCGCGCCGGGTTATCCGCCCTACAATATCGAGCGGACCGGCGAGAACGCTTATCGGGTCTCGGTCGCGGTTGCCGGCTTCAACGAGCCGGAACTTAGCGTTGAGGCCAAGGAAAACACGCTGACCATCCGCGGCGAAAAGAACGCCAAGGACGAGGGCAAGCGCGGTGAGGTGCTCTACCAGGGCATCGCGGCGCGGACCTTCGAGCGCGTGTTCCAGCTTGCCGATTTTGTCCAGGTCAAGGGCGCGAGCCTCGAGAACGGGCTCCTGCATGTCGACCTGGTACGCGAGATCCCGGAGGCCAAGAAGCCCCGCACGATCCCGATCGGCGGCAACGGCAAGACCATCGAGCAGAAGCAGGCGGCGTAAGCTACTTGTCGGACTGCGAAGTACGGAGCGCCCCGGAAATCCGGGGCGCTTTTGTTTTTTTCGATCGGCGAAAGTCGACCGCCCGCGCGATCAATCGTTGAGCGGGACCGGCGCCGCTGATTTGATCTGAGCGGCAGGCGGCGCCGGCGCCGGTTGCGCGATGATCGGATTGGCGTTGCCGATCGTCTTTTCGGTTTTTTCTTTTTCGCTCGCCGCCGCGGGACCCTTGTCAGACGCCGGCGAGCCCTTTTCCGTGTTGTCTGATGCAGCGGCCCGTTGCGACGCGGCCAATCCGGCCGGGCGTGGACGCGGCAGTGGCGGCTTTCGCATCCACGCTTTGGCGTGGGTGACGGGAGGCGCCGCAATGGGTTGAGACAATTGCGGAGCGGCGCCGTCCTCGGGCCGCTGCAATGCCGGAGGAGGCACCTCGTACTCGACCGGCGCACCGTACGGCGCATCCACATACGGTGAGGCGTAGCGCGGCGGGCCGTAGGGCGGCAGCACCACACCGAGCGAGCCGGACGCCGCCGGCACGATGCGCGTCACGTCCCGGATGGCGCCGGTACGCGCGTCGAGCACGACGCGCATCAGGATGCCGCGATAATCGGTGGCGCGCAGCACGTAGGTGGTGCCTTCGCGCAGCGGCGGCGCCAGCGGGTCGAAACCGGCGGCGCGCACGGTGCGCATGATCTCGAAGGTCGGCACAAAGCCGGTCACGGGTTTCGGCTGCGGCGGCGCGGCGGCTGGCGGCGGCGATGGAGACTGCGCAGCGGCGCCGGCAACAAGCATAAGCATCATGGACGCCGCCAACGCCGCGGGCAGCGCGGCGGCCCGCCACACACCGAGCCTGACAGGCATACCCCCTCCCCGATACGCAAGTGCCTGCACGCGCCGGCAAGACGCTCAAACCGATAGAACGTTAAGCCCAATTGAGGCGGCGCTTTGGCGGTCTGCACAATTATTTGCAGAGGTTCACGAAGCGTTCGATTTCGTCCCTGGCACGCCGAACGCCATCAAACGAGACACGCGAAACGCCCGAAATCCGTCATTCCACCACGACCACCATCCCACCCCGCACGTCAGGGCCGTACTGGTTATAGGTCCTGCTCGCCCACATCGAGCCGAACGAAAACAACCGGCCGCAGAACCGAATGTTCTTTGAGATTTTGTCCTCTTCGACGCCGCGCCGGATCCGCTGGCGAAAGGACCGTGCTGCCGGTTTGACCGTGTTTTCAATCCACTTCGCTACCTCATCTCTGCCCAGTGTCGGACAAGTCTTCGCCGTCACCGCGGCTACGAGCTCATAGGCGCCGGTTGCATCGTATTCCTGCTGGGTGCGCGCAAATGTCGGGTCGTCGGAAAGCTTCGCCGCCAGCTGCGAGACACGCTCGCGGCTCATGGTCAGCTCGAACCTCACTACCGGCGGCAGGTCCGGGACACGGGGGTCCCTGACCGTTCCCGGGACGGCGCCCTCGAATTTGAATTTCGACCCGGTGACCCGCTTGCCATTCACGTCGTATTTGGTTTCGGCGACCAGGTTGTCCTCATCGTTGTAAGAATCAGCTATCGCGAATTTTTGTGCCAGCGTGGCAACGCACGTGTACTGATCCTCGCCGATACAGCCTGGCGGCAAACGGCCATCTTTGATCCCGCTGATGCGGCTTTGAATGTCGTTGATTGCCACCTGGTTCTTGTGCAAGAACGCGCTCAGCTCTGCACCGTCAACCAACCCCGAAGTGGAACGCCCCGGATAATAGCCGGCCGGCTCGCGCAAGGCGCTGACGACTTCAAGGTGGTGCGATGCGACTTGTTGCGGGGGCAGCCCCTGCGCCGCGCAGCCGCCGCAGGCGACCGCCACCACGCACGTGGCGAAGCGAAGTGTACGCATCCGGCGCCCCACGCCCGGAGCCCCAACGCGGCCCGGCCATCACGGACCATAGCATAGCCGGCACGGCCACTGTCCAGATCAGCGGTTCCCGCAGAGCCCCACGAAGCGGGCGATGTCCTCCTCTCGGGTGGCAAAGGAAGTGACAAGCCGAGCCAGCACGTGGTCGGAGGGCAATTTCAGGCTGTCACTTGGCCGCACGTAATAGGTCGCTCCCGCGGCCTTAAGCTTGGCATCGAGCGCGCGCGGCAGCGCCACAAAGACCAGGTTGGCCTCGACCGGGAATAGCGGCGGCAAGCCGATGGCGGCGAGGTTTTCGCCCAAACGGCTCGCCATGGCGTTGGCGTGGCGCGCCAGATCGAGCCAGAGATCGCCGTCGAGGAAAGCGGCGAATTGCGCGGCGAGAAAGCGGTGCTTGGAGAGAAGATGACCGCCGCGCTTACGCCGCTCGCCGAAAAACGCGGCGCGCGCCGGATCGAAGATCACCACCGCTTCGGCCGCCATGGCGCCGCCCTTGGTGGCGCCGAACGACAACGCGTCGATGCCGGCCTGCCAGGTCAACTGCGCCGGCGTAGCGTTGAGCCGAACGAGCGCGTTGGCAAAGCGTGCGCCGTCCATGTGCACGGCAAGCGACCGCGCGTGCGCGATCTCGCACAGCGCCGCGATCTCCTCGATGCGGTAGATGGTGCCCGCCTCGGTTGCCTGCGTGATCGAGAGCGCGGCGGCGACCATTTGGTGCGGGCTATGGCCGCCATAGAAGCCGAGCGCCGATTGCAGCGTTTCGGGCGCGATCTTGCCGGCACCGCCCGGTAAGCCGGCGAGCTTGAGACCGCCGCCGAAAAATTCCGGCGCGCCGCATTCGTCGGTGGCGATATGGGATTCCGCGTGGCAGAAAACGACGCCCCATGGCGGCGCGACATGCGCCAGCGCCAGTGCGTTGGCGGCTGTCCCGGTCGGCACCAGAAAGGCCGCGACCTTGCGCTCGAAAACATCCGACAGCCGCCGTTCGACATCAAAAGTCCAATCGTCATTGCCGTAGCCCAGCGCGTAGCCGGCATTGGCCCGCGCGATGGCGTCGAGGATCGGCTGCGCCACCGGCGCGGTGTTGTCGCTGGCGAAGTTCATGCGCTCGTGCGCCGCGACCACTTGTGTTTGTGCCTGGAATTTGTCATGGCGCGATTAAGTGTAATTTTGGATTGCGGGTTAACCGAAGTTAGGTGCCACGACTTAAGCAGGATTACCAGTTAGCCGAAGTTAGGTGCCATGACTAAAGCATCAAGAACGCACCTGAGGGTAAACGGCATCGCCGGCCCTGCGCCTACTAAGGCGAAGTGGCAGCAAGTCGCTGAAACAATCGCTGAAGCTGGCCGGGGATTTCCTCACGACACGTTTTTATTCGCTTGGGTGGGATCTCTTGCCCTTTTGGCCTATGCGTTCGGCCATGGTGGGATCTACGCGCTTGGTTTCGCATGCTTTTTCATGCTGTTGGTCCCATTACTCAGATATTTTAACTTGATAGATAAGGGACCGCGTCGTTAGCGGCACGTCCGCTATTCAGCGTACCTAACCGCGCTCGGCGCCGCCGGCGCGGTGTTGTCGCTGGCGAAGTTCATGGGGATGTCGTCGTCCTGTGCGACGGTGAGCCTAGGCGGCCCATTGCGCTTGTGCCAGGGCCGTGATCCACTCGCTTGGTCGGGATGGGACGCGAGAGCGTAAGGCAGGCGGATCGCGCAGACTGCGGAACGCAGCGCGCGCCGCAAAAATGTGCCGCAACCGCTTGTGTTTGTGCCCGGAATTTGCCATGTTCGGCATAGGACAGCATTGCTGTCCCAATTTGCGACCCGCAAGCATGCGGCCAGC
>JASHWN010000403.1 GCA_030044035.1 Xanthobacteraceae bacterium | reverse complement strand
CACGTCGTTGGCGATCGAGAACGTGGTCAGCGCGCCGCGCGTCATCAAGAGTTGCTTGCCGATCTCGACGATTTCGATGAGCTTGGTCGGGTTGGAATCAAGGTCGACCATGTTGCCGGCCTCGCGCGCGGCTTGCGTGCCGGTATTCATGGCGACGCCGACGTCAGCCTGCGCCAGGGCCGGCGCGTCATTGGTGCCGTCGCCGCACATGGCGACGAGCTTGCCTTTGGCCTGCTCGTCGCGGATGAGCCGCAGCTTCTCCTCCGGCGTCGCCTGCGCCAGAAAATCGTCGACGCCGGCCTCGGCGGCGATCGCCGCCGCGGTCATCGGGTTGTCGCCGGTGATCATGACGGTGCGGATGCCCATGCGGCGCAGCTCGGCGAAGCGTTCGCGGATGCCGCCCTTGACGATGTCCTTCAGGTGGATGACGCCGAGCACCTTGCCATCCTTGGCGACCGCTAGCGGCGTGCCGCCTGATTTGGCGATCGTATCGGCGATCGTATGCAGCTCGCGCACGGTCTCGGTGCTCGGCGCCGAACGCAGCGCCTGCACGGCGCCGCCCACCGCCACGCCGCCGGGCGCGCCATCGAGAAATTTCACGATGGCGTCAACCGCGCCCTTGCGCACCCAGGAATTACCAAGTTCGACGCCGCTCATCCGCGTCTGCGCGGAAAACGGAATGAAGTTCGCCTTGATCTCGGCAAGCTCGCGACCGCGGATGCCGTATTTTTCCTTGGCCAACACCACGATCGAGCGGCCTTCCGGCGTCTCGTCGGCGAGCGAGGCGAGCTGCGCCGCGTCGGCCAGTTCCTGCTCGGTGACGCCGCGCACCGGCTTGAACTCGGTGGCCTGCCGGTTGCCGAGCGTGATGGTGCCGGTCTTGTCGAGCAAGAGCGTGTCGACGTCGCCGGCGGCCTCGACGGCGCGGCCCGACATCGCCAGCACGTTGAAGCGCACCAGCCGGTCCATGCCGGCGATGCCGATCGCCGACAATAGCGCGCCGATCGTGGTCGGAATGAGCGTGACGAACAGCGCGACCAGGATCACCACGGAAATCGTGCTGCCCGCATAATGGACGAAGCTCGGAATTGTCGCGGTTGCGAACACGAAGATAATGGTCAGGCCGATGAGCAGAATGTTGAGCGCGATCTCGTTCGGCGTTTTTTGCCGTTCGGCGCCTTCGACCAGCTTGATCATCCGGTCGAGGAAGGTCGAGCCGGGCGCTGCGGTGATGCGCACCCGGATCCAATCGGACAGCACTTGGGTGCCGCCGGTCACCGCGGAGCGGTCGCCACCGGATTCGCGGATCACCGGGGCCGATTCGCCGGTGATCGCCGCCTCGTTGACCGACGCCATGCCCTCGATCACCTCGCCATCGGACGGGATCATGTCGCCGGGCTCGACCAGCACGAGATCGCCGACTTTCAGGTTATTGCTTGGGACCAGCCGGTAATTCTGCTGGTCGCCGGCGCCGGTGATCAGCTTGGCTTGCGTTTCGGTGCGCTGCCGCCGCAGCGTGTCGGCCTGCGCCTTGCCGCGGCCTTCGGCGACCGCTTCAGCGAAGTTCGCGAATAGCACCGTGAACCACAGCCACAGGATGATCTGAAACTCGAAACCGATCTGCCCGGTGCCGGTCGCGAGATCGCGGATGAGGATGATGGTGGTCAAGATCGTGACGATCTCGAGCACGAACATGACCGGATTTTTCATCAGCGTGCGCGGATTGAGCTTGACGAAGGCCGAGCCGATCGCCGGTACGACGATCTTCGGATCGAACAGGGCCGAGACCGGCATCTGCTTGCGCAGGATTGAGCTTTCCATCGCAGTGACTCCGAGCCTAATTGGACGCGAAAAGGGTGCCGGCGTTTTGCGCGAGTTGTTCCACGATCGGGCCAAGTGCCAGTGCCGGGAAGAATGTCAGCCCGCCGACAATCACGATCACGCCGACGACCAGTCCGACGAACAAGCCACCGCTCGTCGGGAAAGTGCCCGAGGACGCCGGGATCGACTTTTTGGCGGCGAGTGAGCCGGCGATCGCCATCGTCGGGATGATCATCCAGAACCGGCCGACGAACATCGCCACCGCGCCGGTGAGATTGTAGAACAACGTATTGGAGGAAAGTCCGGCAAACGCCGAGCCGTTATTGCCGTCTTGCGAGGTGTATGCGTACAGCACCTCGGTGAAGCCGTGCGGACCAGGATTGCCCATGGCGGCGACGGCCGATGGCACCATCATGGCAACGGCGGTCCAGCCCAGATACATGAGTGGCAGCACCAGCAGCGCCAGCATCGCCATCTTGACTTCCTTCGCCTCGATCTTCTTGCCGACGTATTCGGGCGTGCGGCCGACCATCAGGCCGGCGACGAAGATCGCGACAATGACGAACAGCAGCATGCCGTACATGCCGGAACCGACGCCGCCGAATATGATTTCGCCCAGTTGAATGTTGATGAGCGGAACCATGCCGCCGATTGCTGTGAAGGAATCGAGCATGGCGTTCACCGCGCCGCACGAAGCGTCGGTGGTGATCACGGTGAACAGCGACGAGGCGATGATGCCGAAGCGGACTTCCTTGCCTTCCATGTTGCCGCCGGTGAGCCCGAGCGCATTGAGCGCCTCGTTACCGTGCGCTTCGGCCGCATAACAGACGGTCACGCCGGCGAGGAACAACACGCCCATCACCGCAAAGACCGCCCAGCCTTGCCGCTGGCTGCCGACCATGCGGCCGAACACGTTGGTGAGCGCCGCGCCAATGGCGAAGATCGAGATGATCTGCATGTAGTTGGACAGAGCGGTCGGATTCTCGAACGGATGCGCACTGTTGACGTTGAAGAAGCCGCCACCATTGGTGCCGAGCATCTTGATCGCCTCCTGCGAGGCGACTGGCCCGAGCGCGATGGTCTGCTTGGCGCCTTCAAGCGTGGCCGCGTCCACATAGGGCCCGAGGGTCTGCGGAACGCCTTGCCAGACCAGGAACAGCGCATAGGGCACGCAGATCGGGATGAGCACGTAGAGCGTCACGCGTGTGACGTCGACCCAGAAATTGCCGACGCTGCGAACCGAATGGCGGGCAAAGCCGCGAATCAGCGCTATGGCGAGCACAATACCGGTGGCGGCTGACAGATAGTTCTGATGCGTCAGGCCAAGCATCTGCACGAGGTAGGACATCGTGCTTTCGCCGCCGTAGTTCTGCCAATTGGTGTTGGTGATGAAGCTGACGGCGGTGTTGAACGACAAATCAGGAGCCACCGCGCTCTGATCCGCGGGATTGAACGGCAGCCATTGCTGCACGCGCATCAAAACATACAAAATCAGAAAGCCGCCGAGGTGGAACAGCAGCATGCCGGCCGTGTAGGTCACCGCGTGCTGCTCGTGCCGCTCGTCGACGCCGGCGATTTTGTAGATACCAACTTCGACCGGCCGCAGGATCGGCGAAAGCCAGGTGCGTTCGCCGTTAAAGACGCGCGTCATATAGGCGCCGAGCAGCGGCGTGATCGCGATGATGATCGCGCAATAGAGCAGAATCTGAGCCCAACCGATGGCGGTCATGGTTATTATCCTCTCAGAACAGCTCGGGCTTGAGCAGCGCGTAGACCAGGTAGAAGAGCAGGCCGGCGGTCACGAGGCCGGCGAGCGAATAGTCGAAGACGATCATGGCGCTATCCTCAAAGTTGATCGCAGGCGTAAACGTAGGCGATCGACGCGGCGAAGAAGGCGAAGCCGAGCGCCAGCATAATGACGTCCAACATGAGAAGTGGCTCCGGGCAAATAGGTGGCCAACAGATACCCCATGGAGCGGCACGACTTTGATCTAGGTCAAGGCCGGCCGGTTCCACTGGTTTGGCGCAGGTCAGGTGCCACCGGCTGCGTAGGAATTCGAGAGGGTTGTTTGCGGACCTTTATAGGAATTGCATAAAGATTCCGGCCAGGGACCCGTCGTGGCGTCACCGGTACTGCTTGCCGGTCCTAATTGTGGAAGTGGAACAGCTGGATGGCCGGGCCGAATTTGACCAATAGTCCCGCGAGCAACAGCATCAACACGCATAACGGAGCGGAATACGCTGAACCTTTGTAAGGCTGAGCTTTCGCTTTGCTTTGAAGATGAGCTTTCATCGCTGCACCTGTAAGAACCTGTTTGGCGTATGCTCGCGGTTTTGCGAGCCAACTTTCCAGCCTACAGGTGCACAGCTGCACGTAAGGATTCCAGATGGAGCGTGCCTCGACCTTATAAAGCCGGCATAAGTGTGGGGCGCTCCGCGAGAAACGAGGCCGGCACTTATTCGCCATTTATAACGTCGTCAGCTGTTCCATCTGGCTTCTTTATGGGCTTCGGCGCCATATTCCGGCGGGTAACCGCGAGCAATCGGTTTTGCTGAGGCTCGAAATGGCGTTTGTCGCAGACTACGACGTCGTCATGGATGGTCTGGACGAGGAGCTGCGCAACGCGCGCGAGCTGCAAAGCGGCTTGTTTCACAAAGTCATCGCCAGGGCCTGCATTCGGCTTCCATTGCTGAATAGGTTGGGCAGGGCGGGGCAGGTTGACCGGCTCGCCGAAGCCGGCGCCTGGACCGATGCGGCGTTGGCGCTGATCGCGCTCGAACTGCCGGGCTGGAAAGTGCGGCGGCTCGTTTACGAGAACGGCGAGTGGCTGTGCTCATTGTCGCGACAGCCGAACTTGCCCATCACGCTTGATGACACCGCGGACGCCGCTCACGAGGCGTTGCCGCTCGCCATCGTGCTTGCGTTTGTCGAAGCGCGGCGACGGACGGGCGCGCCGCTCCAGTTCTTCCCGGCAATCCCCCAAGCCGGGCAAGCCCCGGGGCTCGCGTTGTGTTGCGATAATTTCACGTGAGTCCCGGGGCGGTTCACGCGGTTTTGCGCCCCTATACCGCCTTTATGAGAAGGCCCATCGCGCCATCTCGAATTCATATGCGGTTCGGTACACATGAAAGCCGTCATCGCTGAAACGGCGGAGACGGTGAAATCCAATGATGCGCGTTTCTGAATGGCTCAAAGACTGGGGACATAAGCCGAGAGATGGCGCCCTACAGATAGCCGATGCCATGGGCATTTCCGATCTCGAAGCGACAAGCAGACACGCAGCGCCGCACCGCGCCGGCCACCCGCAGCGAGCGCCGAGCTTCGTCGCCATGGTGATCGCCGAATGGCACAAGCTGGTGGCCGACGTGGCGCGGGCATTTGCTCGGAGGCGAATTCATCGCACCGCAACGCACTGCCGGCAGCTCAAGCCTCGTGTGATGTTGCTGCGGACGCGAAAACAGAAACTTCCTGATTGAACCGTATGGAGATCGTCATGGACAAAGCCGAACAAGCAAGCGAACCTCCGTCGTGTCTCTTGCCGCCGATTTTCATGATCGGCCGCGACAGCGGGGGCCATTGGGTGGCACAGGAAAAAGACGGCCTACGCGGCGGCCTGTTCATTAACCGCGCCGAAGCAATGAAATACGCGAAACTTGAAAGCGGTAGCTATCCGCATGCCGTCGTCATGGTCAGCGGCGTTCTTGAATTGGATACCACTTGCGCCGCCGCGCCGAGCTTGCAGCGGCAGCTCACCGAGCTCGCCCGCCATCACCGCCGCACCGCATGAGCGCCGATCAAAATCCGTAAGATTTCAGATTGCGCTCGATGCGCGCCACAATTGGCGTCGCGCCGTGCACGAATTTTGCCCCGGTGATCTGTTCGTACATGGCGATGTAGCGGCGCGACAGTTCAGTTACCAATTCTGGGGGCGCCGGCGGCAAGGCGGCGTCGCGATAGGGATCGCAATGGTCGCGAAACCACAGCCGTAGAAATTCCTTGTCGAAATACTGCGGCTCCTCGCCGGCGGCAAAACGCGCCGCGTATGAATCGCGCTGCCAATAGCGCGAGGAATCCGGCGTGTGGATCTCGTCGATCAGCACCAGTTTGCCGTCGCCGTCGGTGCCGAACTCGTATTTGGTGTCGACCAGGAGGAGCCCATTGCGCGCCGCGATCTCTTGCCCGCGCGCGAACAGTGCGAGCGCCGTGGCTCTGATCAGGTCGAATAGGACGCGGCTGACGAAACCCTCGGCGATCATCTGTTCCGGCGTCAGCGTGCGGTCGTGCGCGGCCTCTTTGGTGGTGGGATCGAAGATCGGCTGCGGCAATTGCTGATTCTTTCGCATGCCGTCCGGCAGCACGATGCCGCCGAAACGGCGCTCGCCGGCGGCGTAACGCGTCCACGCCGCGGTGTCGGTGACGCCGGTGAGATAACCGCGCACCACGGCCTCGACCGGCAGCGGTGTGCATTTGCGTCCGACCGTGACGTTGGGATCCGGGATCACCAGCACATGGTTCGGCACGATGTCCTGGGTGCGCTCGAACCACCAGGCGCTCACCTGATTGAGCACCTGTCCCTTCCAGGGAATATGAGCGATGATGCGGTCAAACGACGAATGCCGATCGGTGGTGACGAGAACGAGCTTGTCGCCGAGATCATAGATGTCACGGACCTTGCCTTCCGTCTTCGGCCCGAGGAAGGTGAAATCGGTCGCTTTGAGAATATCCATGGCGCTTGCAAACGGCCGTCCGGTTCTCGTCTCGTCTTAATGCGTCTGCGGCGGTTCGGCGATAGTTTTCGTTTCGCCGGTGCTGACGTTGACGATCTGAGCCTGGAAAGGCTCGGCGCGGTTCCACCAACCGCCGCCGAGCGCCTGGAACAGAGCCGCCGTATCGCTGAGGCGGGCGGCGCGGGCTTGAACCACCTGGATCGTCGCCTGCAGATAGGCCTGCTGCGCGGTGAGCAAAATCAGCACGTTGACGCTGCCTTCCTGGAATTGTCGGCGCGCCTGCTCGAAGCTGATATTGGCCGCGCGCTCGAAGCCCTGCGCCGCCCTCAGCTCATCGGCGTCGTTCTGGATTGCGCGCAAGCTGTCGCTGACGTTCTGCACCGCGGTGACCACCGTGCCCCGATAGGTCCAGGCCGCGGCCTGGTAATTGTCCTTGGCCTGTTCGCGCAGGTGAAACAGCGTGCCGCCGTCGAACAGTGTTTGCGTAGCGTTGCCGGCGATGAGCCAGAACGCGTTTTGCGGAGCCAGCAGATTGGAGAGCGTGAAATTGGTGTATCCGGCGTTGCCGCTGATTGTGAAGCTCGGCAGGATGTTCGCCGTGGCGACGCCGATCTGGGCGGCGGCGGAGTGGAGCAGCTCTTGGGCGGCACGAACATCGGGACGCTGCTCGATCAGCTGCGACGGCAGGCTGACCGGCAGATCGGCCGGCAAATGCAAATCGGCGAGCATGAAGGTCTCGTGCGGCTCCTCGCTCGGAAAGCCGCCAACGAGCGCGGCGAGCAGGTCGCGGTTTTGTTGCAGCGCCTTGCGCAGCGGCGGCAACGTTGCCTCCTCTTGCGCCAGAGCGGCCTCTTGCAGCGCGAGATCGCCGCGGGTCACCGCGCCTTTTTCGAACTGTTGTCGGAGCGTGTTGACCATCGAACGGTTGATCTTGATGAGCTCGTTGGTGGCGTCGATCTGGCCGCGCAACGACGCCTCGGTGATGGCCGCCACCGCGACATTAGCGGCGAGCGTCAAATAGGCGGCCTCGACCTGAAAGCGCTGGTTGTCGGCCATGGCCTGGAGTGCTTCGACGGTGCGGCGGTTTAATCCCCAAACGTCCAGCGTGTAAGCCACCGTCAGCTGGGCGGTGATGACGCTGAAAGGATTCACCGGCGCGCCCGCGACAACGGGCGTTGAGGTCGCGCCTAGCGGGTTGTTCGCAAGCTGCTGCTGCACTGGATTGAAATTGGCCTGGACCAGAGGAAAGTACTTGCCCTCCTGGGCATAGACCCCCTGCTTGGCCGCACGCAGGGTGGCCAGAGCCGATTGTACATTGGGGTTGTTGCGCAGCGCGCGCTCGATCAGCGCATTGAGCGCCGGCGATTTGAACAGCGTCCACCATTCCTTGGGAATGTCGCGCCCCGATACGAAACGCTGCGCGGCGCCAGTCGGCACATCGGTGCCGCTGGTGCGCGAAGCGAGCGGCTCCTTGGTGTAGCGGGTTATATCTGGCGCGGCGGGGG
>JASHWN010000402.1 GCA_030044035.1 Xanthobacteraceae bacterium | reverse complement strand
GTTAGAACCGAACGCATGCATCTCAATGTCGCTTATTGGCGCTTGTCTGCCGTGCCGCTCGCCCGCTGTGTAAAATTGGCTGAAGAGCGGACTTAGTCACCGACTGCACCGAAACGTCGATGGCGCCCCCTATACGCTTAGCGGGCGGATGCCGAGGCGTAGGCCTGGTCGATCAGCCGCACGGCGCGCAGGCAGTCGTGCACGCCGATCGGCGGCGCCAGCCCTTTGCGCCAGTGGTCGAGCGCATCGCGCAGCACGGCGAAATAGGGCGAGGTCATATCGGTGCCGGGAAGAATCTTGTCACCCGCTGCGGTGGCGAGCTTTACGACGTCGTCCTTCATGGTGAGGATGGCGTCGCGGCCGGCGAGCTTCCACTCGCCGTCGGTGCCGTCGCGAGGAAAGCCGTTGCCGACCTCGATGGTGCCGAGCACCCCGCTCGCCGAGCGCAGCATCACCGAGGCGTAGTCCTCGACCGCAACGTCGTGGGCGCGGCGGCTCAATTGCGCGCCGGTGACCTCCGCCTCCTCGCCGGTCAGATGCAGAAACATGTCGAACCCGTGCGGGCCGAGATTGCGCAACGCGCCGCCGCCGGCCTCGGCCGGATCGAGCATCCAGGCGCAATCCCAAGCCGGATAGCGCGCCGGCCCCGGCCGGTTGATGCGCACGTAAATGTGCGACAGCGGGCCAAAAGCTTTGGCGGCGATGAGTTCGCGCGCCCGCGCGGCGAAGGCGCCATAGCGCTGCGCCAGCGGCACCGCGATGAACGCGTTGCGCCGCGCCGCCTTGGCGGCCACCCCCTCCACTTCCGCGGCGTTGATCCCCATCGGCTTTTCCATCAGGAACGGATAACCGGCGTCGATCAGGTCGTGGGCGATCGCGGCCATCTGCCGATGCCGCCCGAGCGCGATGACGAAATCGGGGTGCAGCGTCGCCAGCATGTCGCGGTAGTCGGTGAAGGTCGGCGGATTGCCGACCTCGGCGGCGCGCCGCGCCACGATGCCGGCATCGGCATCCGCAATGCCGACCAGTTCGACGTCGGCCATGGCGACGAGGTGGCGCAGATAGGCGGCGTCGTTGAGCGCGTGCCAGTGGCTGACCGCTATGGCGGCGACGCGAATGGTCATGGGCATCCTTTCGGTCATCGCGCGCACGGCGCGTCGAGCGCCGTCACGCGTTCGTAGCCGCCAGGCCGAGAATCTGCCGCGCCTCTCGCGGCGTCGCCACGGTATCGCCGAGAATTTCCACGATGTGCGCCGCCTTCTCGACCAAAGCCGCGTTGCTCGGCGCGAGCTTGCCCTTTTCCAGATAAAGGTTGTCTTCGAGCCCGACGCGCGGATGGCCGCCAAGGAGCACGGTCTGCGCCACCATGGGAAACTGGTGCAGCGAAATGCCGAAGGCGAACCAGCACGCCTCGCGCGGCAACAGGTTGCGCATGTAGCTCATGGCTTCGGGCGTGGCCGGCTGGCCCCAGGAAATGCCGAGGCAGATCTGGAACATGCCCGGCGGCTTGACGTAGCCCTTGTCGATGAAATTTTTGGCGAGCAACAGATGGCCGGTCTCGAACACTTCGAGCTCCGGCGTCACGCCGGCGTCCTTGATCGCCTCCGCCATTTTCTGCAGATGACCGGGCGTATTGATGAAGACGCGATCGCCCATGTTGAGGCTGCCCATGTCGAGGCTGCAGATGTCGGGCTTGAGCGCGACGACGTGGCGCACGCGCTGGTCCGGCGACCGCAGCACGCTGCCGGGGCCGGCCTTCGACGGGTCGTTCGCGTCGTGGGTGAAGCGCGCTCCCGGACCGGTGGTCAAATTGATCAGCACGTCGCTGCCGCTACCTCTGATGCGCTCCACCACTTCGCGGTAATGCGCGATATCCATGCTGGGCTTGGTGGTTTGCGGATCGCGCACATGGATGTGCACGATCGCAGCGCCCGCCTTGGCGGCGTCGAGCGCGGAATTGGCGATCTGTTCGGGCGTCACCGGCACCGCCGGGTTGCGCGACGGCGTATCGGCCGAGCCGGTGACCGCGCACGAGATGATGACCTTGCGCTGCATGCCCTCCCCCCGAAAAAAACCGGCGCGTCTCGGCGGACCCATCAAGGCCGCGGCACCGATACCGTGCGGAATTTATAACCGGGCTCCGCCGTCTTGTCGCGCCGGCTAATCAAAAAGCGGACCGGCCAACAGACTGCCGGCCGCGCCGTCGAGCCCGATCAGCGCCGGCGCGCCGGCCGGCACCGACGTGCCGTCAATGCTGATGAGCGCTTGCACCGACACCAGCGCGCCGGGTTGAGGTGCAATCGAGGTGTGGAGCCGCGAGCCCATCAGCGCCTCAAGCGGCTGCGCCATGCGGCAGCCCTCGACCAGGAAGTTTTCGAAGCCCATAAAGCCGCGGTCGGACGGCAAAAACGCGACCGCTTCGGCGAGCCGCGCGGCGGCTTGCTCGGCAACACCGGGTTCGCAGAAGGTGCGCACCAGACGGATCCACGTGCCCTTGTAGGCGACGGTTGCGCGCAGCGCGAAATGCCGGCCGAGCGCCGGCGCGCCTTCGATGCGGATGAAACGCGCATCGCGCGCCAGATCGGGCGCCGCGGCGATGTAAATTTCCTCGGCGCCGAGGAGCCGGGCGTGCCGTTCGACGGCGGCGATCATGGCGTTGAGCGATGGGCCGCCGGCTTGCGCCAGCGCGGCCTGCGCGATCGCCGCGGCTTTGCTGGCGAGCGCGATCTCGGCGGGGTCGGCCGCGCCGCGCAATCTGACGAACAACGCGCTGGCGTCGGTCAGCCGCAAATCCGGGCCGGCCTCGCGCAAATCCGCCGCGATTCCGGCGGGCAGGCCGTCGAAATCGACCACACCCACGGCCGCGTCCTTCCGCATCGCAACGATCTGCTGCCCGGCGCGCAGTCCGATGCGCGGGTGATGCAGAATGTCGCCGATGCGGCTGACGCACTCGATCCAGCTTCTGACGCGAAAGCTCAACGCCGCGACGAGATACGGCGCGCCGTCGGCCGGCACCACCAGCAGCGCTTCCGACCAGTACGGCACGAAGCCGGTGAGCCACGACACGCCGGCCGGCCGCGTGTTGTTGGTGTAGACGAGGAGCGCATCGAGACCGTCCGTTCGCATCGCCGCGCGCACGCGAACAAGCCGCGCCTCGAGCACCGCATCGGGCAATTCGACCACAGAACGGGAAATCAGGCCGCGCCGCATTGTTCAGAAAATCCGTTCGTCCCCGCGGAAGCGGGGACCCAGCTGTTCTTGCGCTCGACCCTGGATTCCCGCTTTCGCGGGGACGAGCGGAGGCTGCTCATGATGCGGTCACTTCGAACAATTGGCGCGGCGTCCGGCACAGTACTTCGGCGCCCCTGTCGGTCACCAGCACGGCGTCGCCGAGCACGATGTAGCCGGCGTCGG
Source organism: Xanthobacteraceae bacterium (assembly GCA_030044035.1). Classification (GTDB taxonomy): domain Bacteria; phylum Pseudomonadota; class Alphaproteobacteria; order Rhizobiales; family Xanthobacteraceae; genus BOG-931. Next base: position 1,104 of record JASHWN010000402.1, on the reverse strand, counting down.
GATGGTAGGTGTTGGGATGCACGATCAGCGTCATGCCCGGCGCCAGCACGGTCTCGACGTCTTCGAGAATGTGCGGCTTGGAATCGGCGAACAGGCCCATGCCGTGGCCGCGCACGCGGGTCCATTTGTTGGTCGTGTATTCGCCGAGCCCGTATTTGCGAAACACGTCGTTCTCGGCCTTGGCGACGTCGGCGGCGCGGGCGCCGGGCCGCACCGCCGCAATGCCGGCCTGCAGCGCTTCGACGAACACCGCGAACGCGCGCTGCTGCGCCGCGCTCGCCTGGCCGACCACGAGCGTGCGGCAAATCTGCGCGAAATAGCCGTCGACCGCCGGCGTCAGCTCGGTGGTGACCAGATCGCCGGCGGCGATGCGGCGTTCGGACGGCGGCGTCATGCCCAAAACATCCTTGCCGCCGGAGCCGATGATCATGAAATTGTCCGGGCAGCCGCGCGCGCGCAAATGCGCCTCGATGTCGGCGACGATCTCGTATTGGCGGCGGCCCGGCCGCACCGCGTTGCGGAATTCGACGTACGCCGCGTCGGCGATCTCCGCGGCGCGGCGCACCGCGGCGATCTCGCCGGCGGCCTTGTGCATGAGCAGCTTGTCGACCAGCGCCGTTGCGTCCGCCAACTTGAAACGGCGCGCGGGGTCGACCAGCCAGCGCGGCACAAAGCGCCGCGGCGCGGCGGCGAGCCGCTCGTTGCCGCCCTCAAGCCGCGCGCCGACCGCGCGGAAAAGGTCGGCAGCGAAATGCACCGCGAGCTCCGGCACTTCAAGCTCGGCGCGCTCGGCTTCGCTGGCGCTGTCGAGATAAAGCGCGGCGCTGCCGTCGCGGCCGATAAGCGCGATGCCGTGGCCTTCGAGAATGCCGAAATCGCTGCCGTAACGCAGGTAATCGCCCTGCCAGGCATTGCCGTAGAGCACGACGCGCTCGATGCCGGCCTCGCCCATGGCTGCTGCCAGGCGCTGCCGGCGCTCCGCCGCGAGTTGTTGATCCGGCATTGCTGCTCCTATTGCGCCGCTGCGCCTGCCGCGCCGGCAAACGCGGCGGCGAGCCGTTCGCATGCGGCGCTGTCCTTCAGCGCATCGTGGCAGAGGCGCAG
>JASHWN010000401.1 GCA_030044035.1 Xanthobacteraceae bacterium | reverse complement strand
CTATCCGAACTCGAACGACGGCTTAGCGGCGCTGGTGCAGCGGCCCGGCAACGCCGAGTCGTGGAACGGGCCGTATCTCAAAGGAGGAGTCGTGCCAAATGATCCGTGGGGACATCAGTATGTGTATCGGTCCCCGGCCGAGCACGCGCCGTACGAGATCGTGTCTTACGGCTCGGACGGCCAGGAGGGCGGCGCCGGCACCGCGGCCGATATTTCCAGTCTGCAGACGGCGGTGGCGCAGCACTGAACGCGCGGGCGCCGTAGAGTTGCCGGGTGCGGCCAAATGAGACGCGTTCACAGCAATCTCCGCCACGTTGCTCTCGCCCTCTTGCTGGCGACCCCAGCGCTCGCCGCCACCTCGCCGAAGATCGGGCCCGGCACGACGGATGGCGACATCGGTGAGGCCTCGCTCGGCGCGCCGCGCAATGACATGCCGGTGCAGGCCGCGAAAGCCGCGCCTAAGCCGCTGGTCAGCGCCAACCCGCTTTGGGCGATACCACTGAGCACGCTGACGGCGACGCGCGAGCGGCCCTTGTTCTCGCCATCACGGCGCGCGCCCAAGCCGGTCGTTGCCAACGCGCCGGCGATTCCGCGACCACAGCCGCCCCTGCCGGTCATTGCCGAGCATCCCGATCTGATCCTCGTCGGCACGGTGACGGGAGAAACCCGCGGCATCGCGGTATTCATCGATAGGGCGACACGCGACACCGTACGTCTGCGCACCGGTGAAAATCACAAAGGCTGGACTTTGCGGTCAATCGAGGCGAAGAGCGTGACGCTGCGTAAGGGTAACACGATCGAAACGCTGGCATTGCCGCCGCCGACCGCGACGGCCGGATCGAAGCCGATGGTCTCGGTGCTGCCGCCCCCGCGTCCGCCGCCCCCTGTAGCGGCGCAACCAGTCGGGGCCGTCGCGCCGGAAAAGCCGGCGTCGCAGCTGCAAGGCTGCATGCCCGACCCGATCGGGTGTTGAGCCAAAGGCCAACCGGATCTGCCGCAGCGCGATCGCCGAGTTCGGGTTCGTCAGTCGTCACGACCTCCGCGACACGCCAAGTATCGCAAATTATTCCGTTCGAGCATGGCTTATGCGGATGCACGCTGATGGTAAACCTGCAACAGCTTTTCCAGTTCAAAAACCACGCGGCCAATCACACCCGACCAATCGCCTGGGGCCTGTTGTCGGAACAGCCGCGCGGTCGGATACCACGGGCTATCGTCCCGATCGATGAGCCAACGCCAGCAGGTGCTGTAGCGGTTGAGCAGCCAGAACGGCTTGCCGAGCGCGCCGGCGAGATGGGCCACGGATGTATCGACCGCGATGACCAGGTCCAGATTGTCGATCAGCGCCGCTGTATCCGAAAAGTCGTGCAGGTCGTCGGCGCAGTCCACTACGCGCTGGCAAAGCGCGCTGTTGCGTAATTGCGCAAGCGCGTGTTCGCCCTTCTGCAGGCTGTAGAATTCGCAGCCGGCGATGCGCAAAATCGGCGCCAGTTGGTCGAATTCGAGACTGCGCATGCGGTCGATGCGATGCGCATTGGGCACCTGCTTCCGTGGATCGCCGGCCCAAACCAGCCCGACCCGCGGCTGGTCGCGCGCGCCCAGGCGAGCCCGCCACGCGCTTTTTTTTGCCGCTGCTCCGAACAGATAAGGCGTCTGCACCGGTATCGTCTCGAGGCTGGTGCGGAAGGCAAGCGGCAGGCTGAGCAGCGGACATTGCAGTTCAAAATACGGTAGCTCGTCCGCCGCAGAAATGACTTGCGACACCCCGGCTAAACTCGCCATAAGGTCCTTAAGCGGCGGCGGTACTTCCAGCAGCACGCGCGCGCCGCGTGCGGCAACCAACGGCACGTAGCGGCAAAATTGAATGGTGTCACCGAATCCTTGCTCGCTGTGCAGCAGGATGGTCTTGTCTGCGATTGCAGTCTCACCAAGCCAAAGCGGTTGGGCAAAATCGCGCCTTAATATCGTAAGGTTTTCCTCTTTCCTGCGCCGCCACTCATATTCGCGCCATCCGGCGGCAAAATCTCCTTTGAGCAGCTGCAATACCGATTTGTTGAAGTGTGCGTCGACATAGTCTGGGCGCACCGCAAGGGCGTGGTCGTAGCTCGCCAGCGCCTCGTCAAGCCGCATCAGCTCATGCAGCATCACACCGCGGTTGCAGAACGCCTCGGCATGATCGGGCTGCAGCGCAACGGCGCGGTCGTAGCTCGCCAGCGCCTCATCGAACCGTTTGAGTTCATGCAGCGTGTTGCCGCGGTTGTCGAGCGCTTCGGCATGATCGGGCCGCAGCGCAAGGGCCCGGTCGTAGCTCGCCAACGCCTCGTCGAACCGCTTGAGTTCATGCAGCGTCACGCCGCGATTATAGAGCGCCTCGGCATGATCGGGCTGCAGCGCAAGGGCGCGGTCGTAGCTCGCCAGCGCCTCGTCGAAGCGCTTGAGTTCATGCAGCGTATTGCCGCGGTTGCTGAACACCCCGGCATGATCGGGCTGCAGCGCAAGGGCGCGGTCGTAGCTCGCCAGCGCCTCGTCAAATCGCTTGAGCTGATGCAGCGTAATGCCGCGGTTGTTAAGTGCCCCGACATAATCCGGCTGCAGCGCAAGGGCGCGGTCGTAGCTCGCCAGCGCCTCGCCGAACCGCTTCAGCTCATGGAGCGTGATAGCGCGGTTGTAGAGCGCCTCGGCGTAATCCGGCCGCAACGCAAGGGCGCGGTCGTAGCTCGCCAGCGCCTCGTCTAACCGCTTCAGTTTGTGCAGCGTCGCACCGCGGTTGCGAAGCGCCTCGGCATGATCCGGGCGCAGCGCAAGGGCGCAGTCGTAGCTCGCCAGCGCCTCGTCGAGCCGTCGTTGCCGCGTTCTGATCACTGCGATCAAGTGCAGCGCATCGAAATAATCGGCTTTAACACCGAGGATTGCGCGCGCCAGGTCATCGGCCTCACCTAACCGCCCG
>JASHWN010000400.1 GCA_030044035.1 Xanthobacteraceae bacterium | reverse complement strand
GCCGGACGAGCGCGCCGACATCCGCAAGGTCCGCGCGGTCATCACCAAGGCCACCGGCAAACCGCCGCGCGGCTGGCTCGGACCTGGACTGACCGAGACCTGGGTGACGCCCGATCTGTTGGTCGAGGAGGGCTATGATTACGTCGCCGACTGGGTGCTCGACGATCAGCCGGTGTGGCTGAAGACCCGTACCAAGCCGATCATCAACGTGCCGTACACGCAGGAGTGCAACGACGTCGCCATGATGCTGATCCAGCATCACAAGGCGGCGGAATATTGCGAGCGCGCGCTCGACCAGTTCGAGCAGATTTACGCCGACGCCGCCGATTCCGCGCGCGTCATGGCGCTGTCGGTGCATCCCTACATCATGGGCGCGCCGCATCGCGTCAAATATTTCCGCCGCATCTTCGAAGTGATTCGCCAAAAGTCCGACGTGCTCTTTTGGACCGGCGGCCAGATCGTCGACTGGTATTTGGGCGCGGGGCCGAAAGCGCCATGAAAAGCGCCATGACCAATTCGCCGGCGGAAAATCCGTGACGAGTCGCGAGCCCGCACCCTATGCCGATGCGGCGGCCGGCGATGCCGGCGCGCGGCTGATGCTGGCTGCACTATGCGTCGTATGGGGCGCCACCTGGCCGATCATGCGGATCGCGCTCAACGAAGTGCCGCCGTTCACCATGCGCTCGATCAGCGTCTTCGTCGGCGGGGTGATGCTGTTTGCGATCTGCGCCGTCAAACGCCGCAGCCTGCGCATTCCCGGCGCAAAGGGCTGGGCGCACGTCGCCATTGCGGCGATGCTCAATGTCGCGAGCTTCAGCGTGTTTTCGACGTTCGCCCAGCTCAGCGCCGCCACGTCGCGGGTGGCCATCCTGTCCTACACGATGCCGATCTGGGCGGTGATATTGGCCTGGATTTTTCTGCGCGAGCGGCCGACCGGCATGCAGCCGATCGCCATCGGACTGTGCGCCGCCGGACTTGCGGTGCTGATCTATCCGCTGGCCGAGACAGGAATCCCCATCGGCATTCTACTGGCGCTTGCCACCGGGGTGAGCTGGGCGGCCGGCACGGTCTATCTGAAATGGGCGCGCCTCGAAGCCGATCCGATGGCGATCGCCACCTGGCAGGTCGCTATTTCGTTCGTCGTCATCGCCGCCTGCATGCTGATTTTCGAAGGCGGCCCCGAGCTGCAAGCCGCCCACCGCGACGGCCTCATTGCGACCGTGATGTCGGGCGTGCTCGGCACCGGCACCGCGTATGGGCTGTGGTTCTCGATCATCCGGCGGCTGCCGGCGATGACGGCGTCGCTCGGCGTTTTGGGCAGCCCGGTGATCGGCGTGATCTCCTCAGTGCTCATTCTTGGCGAACGGCCGACGCCTACCGACATCATCGGCTTCGCGCTCATCCTCGCCGCCTCGGCTTGCGTGCTGCTCACCCGGTCGGCTCCCGCGCTTGCCGCGGAAGCGCCGGACGGAGACGACGCTACGCCGCTGTCCGCCGCGCCAGTTCGGCAACGCGGCGCGTCATCGCGCTCTGCGGGTCTGACAACGCATCGATGACGGTGAAATGGTTGGTGCCGGCGACCTCTTCGTAGCGGGTCTCGGCCTTGCCCCGCCAGGCCTGCGCGATGAGCTCACTCTGGCGCTTGAACTCGCTCGATTCGAGCCCACCCACGACGGCGTCGAAGACGCGTCCGGGCGGCACCGGCCAATAGGCCGGTGACTGACGGCGCGCCTCCTCGGCATCGAGCCGCAGGTCCTGATTGACGCTGATGCCGACCAGCGGCGACAGATCGAACACGCCGGACACCGCCCAGGCTACGGGCACCAAATCGGATGGCGCCTTCGGATAAAGCGACGCCCAGTCGGTCGCCACCATGGCGGCGGCGAGGTGTCCGCCGGCGGAATGTCCGTATACCAGCATGCGGCGGCCGAGCCGCTGCCACAGAAAGGCGCAGGCGCGGCGGATTTGCCCGACGATCTCCGCAATGCTGACGTTGGGGCACAGATCGTAACCCACCACCGCGACGGTGGCGCCGCTTGCGTTCAAGCCGCGCGCCATCTGGCTGAACGTCGAGGGCTCGAGCGAGCGCCACCAGCCGCCATGAACGAACATCGCCAGCGGCGCGCCCTCGGCCCGTTCCGCAGCGAACAGATCGACCGTCTGCCGCGGCGTGTCGCCATAGGCCAGCTCAAGCTCGGCGCGGCCGGCTTTGAGCATCTCGGCCCGATAGTCCTGCGCCTCGCCTGCCCAGCGCAGAAAAATTTCGGCGTGTTCCGGCACGCGCGCGCGATTATTGTATTCGGCCTCCAAATCAAGCTCGGCCATCGCGACCTCCTCGGGATGGCCGCGAGATTGCGGCAAGGCGGCAACGTGGGCAAGGCACCGCGGCCTCCACAGCGGGCGGAAATCTGCTAGGGAAGCGCCATGAAAGTCGACGGCAAGCCGATGCGTACCATCTGGGTCGAGCCCGACGGCTGGTCGGTGGGCATCATCGATCAGACGACCCTGCCGCATCGCTTGACCACCGCGCGCCTCACTACGCTCGACGAAGCCGCGCACGCGATCCGCGCCATGCTGATCCGCGGCGCACCGTTGATCGGCGCGACGGCGGCTTACGGCGTTTGCCTGGCATTGCGGCAAGATTCTTCGGACGATTCGCTCGACCGCGCCTATGCAATGCTGATCGCCACGCGGCCGACCGCAATCAATCTCAAATGGGCGCTCGACGAGATGATGGCGCCGTTGCGCAACCGGCCGCGCGCCGAACGCAGCACCGCCGCCTACCGCCGCGCCGCCGAAATTTGCGAGGAGGACGTCGCCATCAACACCGCGATCGGCCGCAACGGACTGCCGCTGATCGAGGCGATCGCCGCGGGGAAAAAGCCGGGCGAACGCGTCAATGTGTTGACCCATTGCAATGCCGGCTGGCTCGCGGCGGTCGACGTCGGTACCGCGACGGCGGCGCTCTATCTGGCGCACGACAGCGGCATTCCGCTCCACGTCTTCGCCGACGAAACGCGGCCGCGCAATCA
>JASHWN010000399.1 GCA_030044035.1 Xanthobacteraceae bacterium | reverse complement strand
CGGCGGCGGCGGCGATGTCCGCCGTTGCCAGCCGCTCGTAAATTCTGCTGACCGGCAGGCTGCCGTCGCCGACCAGCCGGGCGATGTCGGTATCGTAGGTCTCCGAGTCGCCCATCGCCTTCTCGAAGATCGACGGGTTGGAGGTGATGCCGGCGAGACCGTCCTGATCGATCAGTTGCTGCAAATGTCCGTTGTGGATGATGTCGCGCGATAAAAAATCGAGCCAGACTGCCTGGCCTTGTTCTGCGAGCGCCCGCAACCGATTCATGGCCCCTTCCATTTCGCAATCTGCTCCTTGGCGACCGCCGCGACGTGCTCGGCGGTGAAGCCGAAGGCGTTCATGACGTCCTTGAGCGGCGCCGAGGCGCCGAACCGATGCATACCGACGACAGCGCCGTCGACTCCGGCGTAGCGCTCCCAGCCGCGGGTGGCGCCGGCCTCGACCGCGACACGCGCCGCCACGGCCTTGGGCAGAACGGACTCGCGATACGCTTTATCCTGCGCGTCGAACAGCTCCCATGACGGCAGGCTGACGACGCGCACTTTTACGCTTTGCTTCGCCAGTATCTCGGCCGCCGCCACGCAGACAGAAACTTCGCTTCCGGTGCCGATCAAAATCACATCGGGCCGGCCACCCTGCGCATCGGCCAAAACATAGCCGCCGCGCGCCAAACCCGCGGCCGAAGCGTAGCGGCTGCGGTCGAGCGTGGGAAGCGGCTGGCGGGTGAGCGCCAGCAACACCGGCGTCTTCAGCTTGATGAGCACGCGCCAGGCTTCGACCACCTCATTGGCGTCGGCCGGCCGGATGACCGTCAGTCCGGGCACGTTGCGCAGTCCGATCAGCTGCTCGATCGGCTGATGGGTCGGGCCGTCTTCGCCGAGCCCGATGGAATCGTGGGTCAACACGTAGATGACCGGCAGCTGCATCATCGCGGCGAGCCGAATCGGCGGCCGCATGTAATCGGTAAAGATCAGAAAGCTCGAACCGAACGGCCGCAGGCCGTCGAGCGCCAGGCCATTGAGCACCGCGCCCATGGCGTGCTCGCGGATGCCGAAATGGAGATTGCGGCCGGCGGTCTCGGCCGGCTCGAAATTGCCGGCGGATTCGAATTTCAGCGTCGCCCTGGTCGAGGTGGCGAGATCGGCGGCGCCGCCGATCAGCCACGGATAATTCTGCGCAATGGCATTGAGCACTTTGCTGGCGGAATCGCGCGTCGCGATGCCTTTGGCGTCGGCCGGGAAGCTCGGCAGGCTCGAGTCCCAGCGCGGCGGCAGCTCGCCGGCCTGAATTGCTTTGAGCCGCGCGCCGAGCTCGGGATAAAGCCGGCAATATTCGGCGAACTTTTCGTCCCATTGCCGATGCAGGTTGCGGCCGCGCTCGCCAATGCTCGCAGCAAAATGTCCGTAGACGCCGTCGGGCACCAGAAAGTGCGCGTCCTCGGGCCAGCCGTAGTTCTTCTTGGTGAGCCGCACCTCGTCCTCGCCGAGCGGTTCGCCGTGGGCGGCGCTGGTGTCCTGCTTGTGCGGCGCGCCGTAGGCGATGTGGCTGTCGACGATGATCAGCGTCGGCCGGTCGCTCCGTTTGCCGAACTGCACCAGCGCCTCCTCGACCGCGTCGCAATCGTTGGCGTCGGCGACATGGATGACGGCCCAGCGGTAGGCGCGAAACCGCGCCGCGACGTTCTCGCTGAAGGTGATCTCGGTCGCGCCGTCGATGGTGATGTGATTGTTGTCGTAGATCCAGCACAGGTTCGACAGCTGCAAATGGCCGGCGAACGAGGCGGCTTCGCTGGCGACGCCCTCCATCAGGTCGCCGTCGCTGCAAAACGTGTAGACGTTGAAATCGAACAGGGAAAAGTCCGGCCGATTGAACCGGCTCGCCAGCCAGCGTCCGCCGATCGCCATGCCGACGCTGTTGCCGCAGCCCTGGCCCAACGGGCCGGTGGTGGCTTCGACGCCCGGCGTGACGCCGTGCTCGGGATGACCCGGGCAGCGGCTGCCAAGCTGGCGAAAGTGCTTGATATCGTCGAGGCTGACGGCAGGCCGGCCCGGCTCGTCGGGATCGGCGACGCGCGCCAGATGCAGCAGCGCGTAAAGCAGCATGCAGGCGTGGCCGTTCGACAGCACGAAGCGGTCGCGATTGCACCAGCGCGGATCGTCGCAATCGAAGCGCAGCGCCCGCTGCCAGACCGTATAGGCGACCGGCGCCAGCGCCATCGGCGTGCCGGGATGGCCGGAATTCGCCTTTTGCACCGCGTCCATCGCCAGGGTGCGGATGGTGTTGATGCATAACAGGTCGGCGCGGGCGGAAAGCTCGGCGGGGCCGCGGGCCAGCGCCCGCGATTGCTCGCGTTTACGGGATTCGGTTGTGGCCATGATGAAAAACCCCTCCGCGGCGCTGGGTGGACCTCCCCCGTTGTCAACTCGCGGCGCATAGTCGAAGTTCCGAAATTCCGGTTGAACGACACGCCGGATGGTGGGCCGCGGCGGGACGCGCCCGCGCGAGCCCGCTATAATGGCCGATATGCAGCGAGGCGGCGGACGAGCCCCAAAAAATTTCGCCGCGTTCGGTTCGGCTTCGATGGACCATTATCGCATCCGACGGCGCGCGGCTGACGCCATCCTGGCGGTCGCGGCTGTTTTTTTCGCTTTTTGCGTTTTTTCCGCGCCGCCGGCGCACGCCGCCGGCCGCGCGGTCGTGCTCGACATCGACGGCGCCATCGGGCCGGCGGTCGCCGATTATGTGGGACGTGAAATCGACGCTGCCGCGGCCAGCGGCGACACCGGATTGATCGTGCTGCGCATGAACACGCCGGGCGGCCTCGATACCTCGATGCGCCAGATCATCCGTGCCATGCTTGCGTCCCCGGTGCCGGTCGCGACCTTCGTGGCGCCGAGCGGGGCGCGGGCCGCCAGCGCCGGCACCTACATCGCCTATGCGAGCGCCATCGCCGCCATGGCGCCCGGCACCAATATCGGCGCCGCGACGCCGGTGCAGATCGGCGGCGGCTCGCTGTTTCCCGGCGGCTCCGAGCAGAAGCAGCAGGACAAGAACGCCGGCGCGCAGGACACCGAAACGCGGAAGATCATCAACGACGCGACCGCCTATATCCAGAGCCTCGCCGCGCTCAACCACCACAACGCCGATTGGGCCGCCGAGGCGGTGCGCTCGGCCGTCAGCCTGCCGGCATCCGAAGCCTTGTCGATGCACGTGATCGACGTCATCGCCAACGACGTGCCGGATCTTCTGCAGCAAATCGACGGCCGCACCGTCACGGTGAACGGCAAGCCGTTCAAGCTCGCCACCGCCGGGCTCACAATCGTCAGAGCGCCGCCCGACTGGCGCACCGAGCTTTTGAAGCTCGTCACCGATCCGAACGTCGCGTTCATCCTGATGCTGATCGGCGTCTACGGCCTCATTCTGGAATTCTTCAATCCCGGCGCGGTGGCGCCGGGCCTGATCGGCGTCATTTCGCTGTTGGTCGCGCTCTACGCGCTCGCCTTCATTCCGATCAACTATGCGGGCGCGGCTTTGGTCATCGTCGGCATCGGCTTGATGCTGGCCGAAGTCCATATCGGCGCCTTCGGTGCGCTCGGCGTCGGCGGCATCGCCGCCTTCGTGATCGGCGCGCTGATGATGTTTCCGGCGCGCACCTCGGGCTTCGCGTTGTCCGGCACGGTGGTGATCGGCGCCGCGATCGCCAGCGCCGCCCTCATTGTCGGGGCGCTCGGCGCGCTGCTGCACTCGCGTAAAAAGCCGGTCGTCACCGGCAGCGAAGCGCTGATCGGCGCCGAGGGTGAAACGGTATTCTGGGAGGGCGAAGAGGGCAGGGTGCGGGTCAAGGGCGAAATCTGGCGCGCCCGCGCCGACGCGCCGCTCAAGGCCGGCACCGCCGTCAAGGTGATCCGCCGCGACGGCTTGGTTCTTCTGGTGCAGTCGATGTGAACGGACAGAGCGGATCGTTCGAAACGAAGCAGGGGGGACGATTGACAGTTCAGATCCAGTGCCGTCGCGTTCCGCCGTCGATCGCAACGGCAGCAAAAAGTTTCGAAAGGATTTTTCTGTCAAGGGTCTTCGACCGCCGAAGGCGGCGCTTCGCGCCCTTGACAGAAAAATCCTTTCGAAACACACGGCAGCCGTTGCGATCGACGGCTTTCTCCGATCAATAGGAAATCAGGCAAACGAACTATCGCAAGCCATCTGATAATGATGCGCGCGCCGCGAGCAAGGAGCACCGCCATGTTGTTTCTGCCAGTGATCATCGTCATCGGCGTGATCGTTTTGATGTTCCTCTACGCCTCGATCAAGGTCTTGCGCGAATACGAGCGCGGCGTGGTGTTCACGCTCGGCCGCTATACCGGCACCAAAGGTCCCGGCCTGATCCTGCTCTATCCGATCGTCCAGCAGATGGTGCGCGTCGACCTGCGCGTGGTGGTCGACGAGGTGCCGCCGCAGGACGTGATCTCGCGCGACAACGTCTCGGTCAAGGTCAGCGCCGTGATCTATTTCCGCGTCGTCGACGCCGAGAAGGCCATCATCCAGGTCAGCAATTATCTGGCGGCAACGAGCCAGCTCGCGCAGACCACCTTGCGCTGGGTGCTGGGCAAGCACGACCTCGACCAGATGCTGGCCGAGCGCGACAAGCTCAATGCCGACATCCAGGACGTGCTCGACAAGCAGACCGAGGGCTGGGGCATCAAGGTCTCCAACGTCGAGCTCAAGCGCATCGACCTCGACGAGAGCATGGTGCGCGCCATCGCCCGCCAGGCCGAGGCCGAGCGCGAGCGCCGGGCGAAAATCATCAACGCCGAGGGCGAGCAGCAGGCCGCGCAAAAGCTGGTCGAGGCCGCGCGCATCCTCGGCGGCGTGCCGCAGGCCATGCAGCTGCGCTATCTCGGCACCCTGTTCGACATTTCCAACGAGCGCGGCTCGACCATCGTCTTCCCGTTCCCGATCGAATGGCTGCAGGCGTTTGCCGGGATGCGGCAGGGGTCGTGAGTACCTGGCAGCAAGGGCAAGCAGCCCGTCTGGTCGCTAAGGTGTCGCGACAGAGGAAAGCGGACTAAGCTTCCTGTTGGCTAACGTGGCCTCGCTAGTCCGGCGGCTGAACGCTGAGAGTTTTTGACGAGAGGGGCGATCAAGCTACAGGAGGTAGACCCCATGAAAATCGTTCTGATCTTGATCGGCTTGTCGGTTGTTATCGCATTGGCAGCGGTGAAATTATCGTCGACGGTGAACGCCACGCCGGCTTATACTCAACAGATGGGGAAAGGTTGCCCGACTTGCCACACAACGCCTCCCGCCCTGAAC
>JASHWN010000398.1 GCA_030044035.1 Xanthobacteraceae bacterium | reverse complement strand
CGGTTTCTTGGAGCGTGCTGGCGTCGAAGGTGCGGATTTCGGTGGTGCCGGCGAGATCGATCGTCACCACGATGCGGTCGCCGGCGGTAGCGGTCGAAACCACGCGGGCGCCTTTGGGCAGGGTGACGATGGCGGCGGAGATGGCGCCGGCCGGGCTGGTGCTTCTGCCGGCGTGGAAAATGCGATAGGCGATGACGCCGAGCACCGCGGCGATGGCCACCATTGTGGTGAGCGCCGATATGCCCATGAGCCGGCGCACCCGCGCCACCATGGCGGCGGCCGCGTCGGCGTCTTGCGGCGCAGGCGCCGGCGGGGCGGCGGAAGGATTGCCGGACCGATCGAGCATGCCGTCGAAAAACCTCAGCCAAAAAACGCAACAGTCGCTCGCCGTCGCCAGCAACGAAGCCGGCGCGCGGCTCGACCGCGTGCTCGCCGCGCATGTCACCGAATTATCGCGCAGCCGCTTGAAGGCGTTGATCGAGGCTGGCGCGGTCGCGGTCGACGGCCGCACGATCCGCGATCCGAGCCATCGGGTCAATGCGGGCGCCGCGATCGTGCTCGAGGTGCCGCCGGCCGAGCCGAGTGCGCCGCAGCCCGAGCCCATTCCGCTCAAGGTGGTCTACGAAGATGACGACATCATCGTCATCGACAAGCCGAAAAACCTGGTGGTTCATCCGGCGGCCGGGCACTGGACCGGCACGCTGGTCAACGCGCTGATCGCCCATTGCGGCGCGAGCCTGTCCGGCATCGGCGGCGAGCGGCGGCCCGGCATCGTGCACCGGCTCGACAAGGATACGACCGGGCTGATGATCGTGGCCAAGAACGACCGCGCCCATAAGTCTCTGGCGGCGCAGTTTGCCAGCCACGGCCGCAGTGGCGAGCCGTTCGAGCGCGGCTATTTGGCCTTCGTCTGGGGGGCGCCGGACCGGCCGCAGGGCACCATCAACCGGCCGATCGAGCGTAGCCCGCGCGCCCGGGACCAGATGGCGGTGCGCGAAGGCGGGCGGGAGGCTGTCACCCACTGGCAGATGCTGGACCGCTATGCCTCCGCGGCAGGGCCGCGCCGCGCTGGCAAGGTAGGAAAAGCCGTGCAGAAGGCGGAGGCAGTCGCCAGCCTACTGGCCTGCCGGCTCGAAACCGGCCGGACCCATCAGATTCGGGTCCATTTGGCCTCGATCGGCCACCCGATCATGGGGGACCAGACCTATGGCTCGGGTTTTCGCACCAAAGCCGGACTGCTGCCGCCCGGGGCGCAAGCCGCCCTGGCGGACCTTGGCAGGCAGGCTCTGCATGCCCATATACTGTCGGTCAAGCACCCATCGAGCGGCGAAATCGTCACGTTCCGGTCGGAACTGCCGCCCGATCTTGCCCGTTTACACAAAGAGTTGGTCCGCGGTCGGGCGGAATCCAAGAAAACGTCTCTGGACAGCGGTTGAAGATCACCCGATCCGGGACGCCCGTTCACCGTCCGTTGAGGAAATTCAAGGCGGCATCGCGCTGAAGTGATGCCTCCTCCCTTCCGCTGACCTGATTCGACCGTGTATGTTGCGGGTGCGAACAAGAGCGGCGCCGTCGGCTCGGGGAGCGGCGGTGCCATTCGCCCGCCGCGCCGCGGGGGCACTCGAATGGAGGGCGCTGTCATGGCCCAAACTGCTGCACTGCCCATATTGTCGGGCGAAACCGGTCTTACCCGATATCTCGAAGAAATCCGACGGTTCCCGATGCTGGAGCCGCAGGAAGAGTTCATGCTGGCCAAGCGCTGGCGCGAACACGGCGACCGCGACGCCGCCCATAGGCTCGTCACCAGCCATTTGCGGCTCGTCGCCAAGATCGCCATGGGCTATCGCGGCTACGGCCTGCCGATTTCCGAAGTCATTTCCGAGGGCAATGTCGGCCTGATGCAGGCGGTCAAGCGCTTCGAGCCCGACAAGGGCTTCCGGCTCGCGACCTATGCGATGTGGTGGATCAAGGCGGCGATCCAGGAATACATTTTGCGCTCCTGGTCGCTCGTTAAGATGGGCACTACGGCCAATCAGAAGAAGCTGTTCTTCAACCTGCGCAAGGCCAAGAGCCGGATTTCCGCGCTCGACGAAGGCGACATGCGGCCGGACCAGGTCAAGCTCATCGCCAAGCGGTTGGGCGTGACCGAGCAGGACGTAATCGAGATGAACCGCCGGCTTGGCGGCGACGCCTCGCTCAACGCGCCGATCCGTGATGACGACACGTCCGGCGAATGGCAGGACTGGTTGGTCGACGACAGCGTCAGCCAGGAGAGCCGGCTTGCCGAATCCGAGCAGTCGGAGAACCGCCACAAGGCGCTCGGCGACGCCCTCACCGTGCTCAACGATCGCGAGCGCCGCATCTTCGAGGCGCGTCGGCTTGCCGACGATCCGATCACGCTCGAAGAACTCGCCGATGAGTTCGGTGTGTCGCGCGAGCGCGTGCGCCAGATCGAGGTGCGCGCCTTCGAGAAGGTGCAGAAGGCGGTGAAGAGCAACATCGCCGCGATGGAAAATCCCGGCGCGTCGGTCGCGATGCACTAAAAGACAAGCAGTTGGTCATCCGCTCGTCGCCGCGAAAGCGGGGACCCAGCGGGATTCCCGCTTTCGCGGGAATGAGCGGATGAGATAACCTCAACTCGCCAGCGCGGTCTGCTGCTTCGCCTGCGCGGCGTCGATGGCCTCGCGAATGATCCGGCCGAGCGCGTCGATCTGATACGGCTTGCGCAGCACCGGAAATTCCGGATCGGTTTCGAAAACCCTCGCGTATCCGGTGGTCAGCACGATCGGAATGTTCGGGTAGTGCGCCTTGACGCTGCGCGCCAGCAACAGTCCGTCCATTTCGCCGGGCAAGACGACGTCGGAAAACATCACGGTGACATCGGGCGAGCCGGCGAGAGCCTCGAGTGCGGCGGCGGCGTTCTCGACCGGGATGGTGCGGTAGCCGAGCTGCTCAAGGAGTGACACGGTGACGGTGCGCACGTCCTCATTGTCTTCGACGATGAGCGCGGTCGCCCCGGCTGGCGCGGCGAATGGCATGGCGTCGTCTTCGCGCACCGGATCGATCGCCGCGCAGCTGTGCGGGAGATAAATCGTCACTTTGGTGCCGCGACCGGGCTCGCTCCTGATCGCTGCGGTTCCGCCGGAGCGGCGCGCAAAGCCGTACACCTGCGACAGTCCGAGGCCGGTGCCCTTTTCCGCGCCCTTTGTGGTGAAGAACGGCTCGAACACCCGGCCCAGAACGTCCTCGGGAATGCCCGCGCCGGTGTCGGCGACGTCGAGCGCGACAAACTCGCCGGCGAGTCCTTCGGGCGTGTCCTCGGCTCCAAGTGTGACGTTGGCGGCCGAGATCGACAGCCGGCCGCCGCTCGCCATGGCATCGCGCGCATTCATGGTCAGATTGACCAGCGCCAGTTCAAGCTCGGACTTGTCGACGCGCACCGGCCAAATGGCTTGCGCAACGTCGACCACGAGCTCGATGTTGACGTGCAGCGTGCCGGCCAGCACGTCGCGGATCGCCGCGACTGCAGCCGCCGGGCTGATCACCGTCGGATTGAGCGGCATGCCGCGCGAGAACGACAGCAGCTGCCGGGTGAGACTTTCGCCGCGCGTCGAGGCGATCTGGATGGCATCGATCGCGCGCTTGTCGCGCCCGTCGGTCATCCGGCGCTTGAGGCTTTGCGCGTGGCCGCTGACGATCATCAACAGATTATTGAAATCGTGCGCCACGCCGCCGGTGAGCAGGCCGAGCGCCTCCATCTTCTGCGAATGGGCGGAGCGGCGCTGCGCGCGCTCCAGCGCCGCGGCGGCCTCCCGCTCCAACGTCACGTGACGGCCGGAGACGTAGATCAAACCGTCCTCAGTCGTCATGGTCCAATGAATCCAGCGCCACGAGCCGTCCTTGTGGCGGAAGCGGTTCTCGATGCGCACCGTTGGCACGCCTTGGGCGAGCTGGGCGCGGGCGGCGATCGTGGCGGCGGCATCTTCGGGATGGCGCAAGTCGCCCACGTGCATCGACTTGATTTCGTCCTCGCTCCAGCCGAGCAGCTTGCTCCAGGCCGGACTGATGCTGATCAAATAGCCTTCGAAATTGCTGACGCCGAGCAGATCCTCGGAGACGTTCCAGATGCGGTCACGCTCGCGGGTTCGCGTCTCCACTTGCGATTCGAGTTGGTCCTTGAGCGCGCGCAGCTCGCGTTCGGCCTGTTGGCGCGCCTGCTCTGCCTGCATGCGCTCGCCCGCAAAGCAAAGCCGCCGCGCGACGTTGAGCGAAAGAGCGATTTCCTCGCGCGAAAAAACGTGCGGCGCCGCGTAGTAGGTCATCAACTTGCCGGCGAGCCTGCCCGCCGACGACATCAGCGGAATGAAGGAAAGCGCGCGGATGCCCTCCCGCTGCACCACCGCTCGCAGCGCGTCCGGCCAATCGGCGCGTTCGATGTCTTCGATACAGACCGGCTGCGGATTGGTTTCGTCGGCCGGCCAGGGAGAATGCCCCTCGACCGCACGCCGGTAAGGCGCCGACAGGCCGCGCCAAGCGACGAAGCGCATCACGCCATTACCGTCGGCGCGCAGAACCGACGCACGCTCGCAGCCGAGCGCGCGAATGATGGCGTCGAGCGCCGCCTCGTACACTACGCTCAACGATTCGGCGCGATAGAGCCTGTTGGTGAACTCGTAGAGCGCGGCATTCTCTTCGGCGCGGCGCGCCAGCGCGGCTTCAGCGCGTTTCTGCTCGGTGACGTCGATAACCGAGGCGACCCAGCCGAGGACCGCGCCCTGCTCGTCTTTTTCCGGTGTGTACACGACGTGGACGAAACGCGTGCCCGCTGCGAGATAGGGAATCTCGCTTTCGTATTCGACGGCTTCGCCGCCGAGGACGCGCTCGATATAGGGCAGGATCGTTGCCAACGCCTCCTGCCCGATGATGTCGATGATCGGCTTGCCGATGATCTCCTCGGGCTTGCGACCGAGCAGTTTCGCGCAGCCCTGGCTGACGGAGCGATAGCGCAAATCGCGGCTGCAGCGCGCCAGCACGAATGGCGTGCGGTTGAGAACAGCTTCGAGCTCGGCCTCGCGGGCGCGTAGCGCTTGCTCTGCGTTCGCAGCATTCATCAGGGGCGCACCTCGGCACGTGGGCGCGTTGAGCCTCGGCGGGATATCATGAGTGGTGCCCGGGCCGCAAAGCGCAGCCACGCGTCACACCGCGCCGCCGCAGCGTAGGATGAGGAACCGTTCAGGCGCAGTGAGCGTGCTTGACCCCGGCTCCGCATTGTCCGTGTACCCGTGCCAATTCCCAACTCTAGCTTCCAAATATGGTTCCGCGGGCGCGATGCTACAGGGGGCCGCGGCAACTTGGATCGGAGGGAACCCGCCAAATTCCTGCTTGTCAGGGCATGCAAAACCGAGGCATTTCCCAGACACGGAATTTCGTCCAGAGAACGCCATCTCATGCCTCGCTACAGAGTCGCGGTCGACACCGGAGGTACGTTCTCGGATTTCGTCTACCTCAACGAGGAAACCGGTGCGGTGGCGATCGGCAAGGTCGCATCGACGCCCGATGACCCGTCGCAGGCCATTCTGCGAGGCATCGAGGCGCTGATCGGCAGAGCCGGAGCGGGCGGGACGGCGAAGCCGGCCGATGTCAGCTATTTCTGTCACGGCACCACCGTCGGCACCAACGCGCTGCTCGAAGGCAAGGGTGTCAAAACCGGACTGCTGGTTACCGAGGGCTTTCGCGGCATCTACGAAGTTGCCGAGCAGGCGCGGCCGTACGGCACCGCGATTTTCGACGTGATGTACGACAAGCCGGCGCCGCTGGTGCCGCCAAGCCGCACCGGCGAGGTGCGCGAGCGTGTCGATTTCCGCGGCCAAGTGCTTCTGCCGCTCGACGAGACGGCGTTGCGCGCCACATTGCGTGAGCTCAAGCAAGAGAACATCGAGGCGCTTGCGGTCTGTCTCTTATTTTCGTTCCTGCATCCGGCGCACGAGGCGCGCGTGCGCGCCGTCGCGGCCGAGGAATTCCCGGGCTGCAATGTGTCGCTGTCGTCGGAAATTCTGCCGCAGATTCGCGAGTATTATCGGCTGAGCACCACGGTCATCAACGCCTACTTGCAGCCGATCCTCGCCCGCTACATCGCCAGTCTCGAAAGTCGTCTTGCCGGCGCCGGCGTCGCCACGCCGCAGAAATACATCATGCAATCGAACGGCGGCATGGCGACATTCCGCGACGCGGCGCGCACCGCCGTCACCACGGTGCTGTCGGGCCCGGCCGGCGGCGTCACCGCAGGCTTAGCTGCCTGTCGCCAATTGCCGATCGGCAATCTGATCACCTTCGACATGGGCGGCACATCGTGCGACGTGGCGCTGATCAAGGACGGCGAGGCGATCTTTTCCAGCCGCGGCAAGATCGAAGGCCGCGATCTCGCCGTGCCGATGATGGACATCAACACGGTGAGCGCCGGCGGCGGCACCATCGCCAGGGCCGACCGCTTCGGCGTGCTCGAAGTCGGCCCGCAGAGCGCCGGTGCGGTGCCGGGGCCGGCCTGTTACGGGCGCGGCGGCGAGGCGGCGACGATCACCGACTGCAATCTGCTGCTCGGCTATCTTTCGGCCGACAATTTCCTCGGCGGCCGCATGGCGCTCGATCGCGCCAAGGCGGCAGCCGTCATCGCGCGCGTTGCGGAGCGGCTGTCCCTCGATGTTGCCGCGGCGGCCGAAGGCATCGTGCACATC
>JASHWN010000044.1 GCA_030044035.1 Xanthobacteraceae bacterium | reverse complement strand
TGATAAAGTACGGCAGCATAGGGCTGCTGCTGCTTCTCATCTATGCTCTGATCTGAGGGGCAATTCAAAGGCGGTTGCAGGGCTGAATATTCACCCGTGACGCGCGCTCGTCGATCGCGTCCGTCGAACGGCCATCCGGCTGACCACAGATTTAGACGATCATTGCGATCGACGGCTTTCTCTGATCAACAAAAGATCTTCCTGTCCGGTCTACCGAACTCAATCTTGGTCACAGCGCCTTCGCCGCCTCCTGCCAGCGCTGCGCGGCGGTCGGGCTGGCGACGATGTCGTCGACATTGGCGAGCTTGACGCGGTCGCGGACGAGACCCTTGTAGAAGTCGGCTTTCGACACCGGCGGCACGTCGGCGATGATGGTCCAGGCCTCGCCGCCGTCGAGGCTTTCGAACACCTGGCCGTCGGTGTCGGCGGCGTGCAGCGAATAGCCGGCCGCGTGCACCTCGATAGTGAGCGCCGAGAACAGCGCGCGCTGGCCGTTGGGCAGGCCGCCGAGCAGGCGCTGCCAGGTTTTGCCGGCATCGTGGCTTCTGAAAATTTTTCCACGCGCGCGGCCGAGCTCGTACCAGTGCACCGGCCAGCCGACGCCGGCTGACATGAAAACGAGATCGGGCTGGTCGGGATGCAGCACCACGGCATCCGGATAATTGGCATCGGCCGGCATCGGCAGACGATGGAAGGTTGCCCCGCCGTCGTCGCTCGCCATCATGCCGACGATGCCGTTGGCGATGATGATGCGGTTTGGCCGCGCCGGATGCACCAGGATGCGGTGGATGTCGCATTCGCGCGGGTCGGGATCGACCTGCAGCTCGCGAAACGTTTGGCCGCAATCGTCGGACACCTGCAGCGAGCCGATTTCGACGCCGACCCACAGCCGGTCGCCGTCGAGCACGATGTCCTTGATGTGGCCGATGCGCGGCGGCGGCGGAAAGGTCCAGTGCGGCAGCGATTTCGCTTTACGGAACGCCGGCAGTTCGCGCCAGCTCGCGCCGCGGTCCTCGCTGACATAAAGGTGCGCCGGCAGCGCGCCGGCGAACACCACTTCGCGGCCGGCCAGGGTGCCGGCGCGGGTCGACCAGAACTCGTGATGGGCGAGGCCGTCGTTGATCCAGCGCCACTTGATGCCGCAATCGTCGCTCCGCGCCATGCCGACGCCGCGGGTCGAGGCGAACAGCGTGCCGTCGTCGAGTGCGCTGACGCCGGACACGAACACGCCCTGCAGCGCGCGGTGCTTGACGCTCCAGCCGCGCGCCGATTTTTGCAGCACGGCGACGCCGTCGACGGTGCCGACCGCCATCGTCTCGGATGCCGTCTTGCTGCGCTGAATGTTGGTGCCGCCGTTGGACAACAGGATCATGGGAAGCCGCTCGCGTTACCGCGCTCGAACTTTTATCGCGGATTTCATGCGCGCTCAATGTGCGCTAGGACTGCATCAGGCGTGCAGCAAGAACCACCGCCGAGCACCGCAATGGCCCGCGTCTCCTACGTCGACGAGAAAGATCACCCCGAGCTTGCCGAGCTGATCGGCAAGGTGCGCGCCGGACGGCGCGGCGCGCTGATCAACGTCTACAGGCTGCTGCTGCACTCGCCCGAGCTCGCCGCCACCTGGCTCGAGCTGATCGGCAAGGCGCGGTTTGCGACCGCGCTCGACGGCAGGCTGCGCGAGATCGCCATCATCCGCGTCGGCTATCTCAACCGCACCGATTACGTGGTCAAGCAGCACGTGCCGGAGCTGTCGGCGCCCGAAGGCTTGACCCTGGCCGAATGCGACGCCCTCGCCGATTGGCAAAAGTCATCGTTCTTTTCCGCGCGCGAGCGCGCCGCGCTCGCCTATGCGGATGCCATGACCCGCGAGGTGGCCGTGCCCGATGCGGTGTTCGATTCGCTACGGCCGCATTTCTCCGAGCGGCAGATCGTCGAGCTGACGGTGCTGACCGGTATCTACAACATGCACACGCGGGTGTTCACCGCGCTCGCCATCGACCCCGAGCCGCATCACAATTGAGGCGCTGATCAATCGCGCGCCTCTTGCCCGTCACCCTGAGGTGCGAGCGAAGCGAGCCTCGAAGGGCGACGGCCCGAGACTCACGGGCCGCATCCTTCGAGGCGCGCCTTCGGCGCGCACCTCAGGATGACGGGGTCAGCGCACGTGCGGCCTCTAAGTCACCGCGACCGGGGCCAGCGCGTCGATGTCGGTGACGACGTCGATCACGGCGGGCCGGCCGGCAGCGAGCGCTTGGGCGAGCGCGGCCGGAAACGCCGAAGCGTGTTCGACGCGGATGCCGAGCGCGCCCATGTCTTCGGCGATGCGGGCGAAATTCACCTTGCGAAAGGTCCACATTTCGCGCGCCTTCTCGGTCTGCTGGCCGCCATAGACGCGGTCGAAGCCGCGCTTGGATTGATTGCCGCCGCCATTGTTGTTGACGACCGTCACCGCCGCGATGTTCCAGCGCGCCGCGGTCTCGACCTCGGCGATGTGGTACCAAAAACCGGCGTCGCCGGTGAACGTCACCACCGGCCGCTCCCGAGCGGCGCACTTGGCGCCGAGCCCGGCCGGGAACGCCCAGCCGAGATGGCCGGCGCTGCGCATATAGCTCTGCCGCGGGCTTTTCAGATCGTACATGCCGCCCATCCACATGCCGGCATGGCCGGTGTCGACCACCACGATAGCGTCGTCGGGCACGTGCTGCGTCAGCTCGCGGCACAGCCGCTCCGGCCGGATCGGCACCGCGTCGGATTCGAGCGCGGACTTGTATTTGCTCCGCCACTCGCTGCAGATCTTTTGCGCCGCTGTCACCCAAGCTTGGCGCCGCGCCGCGCTGCCCCGGTCGGCGATTTTCAGCATTGCGGCGAGCGTCGCCTTGGCGTCGCCGTTGACCGCGGCTTCGAACGGATAATTGCGGCCGAGCGCTTCGGCGTCGATGTTGATCTGGACAGTCGGCGTGCCTATCCTCGGCACCGCCCAGAAATGCGTGGTCATGCCGCCGGTGTCGGTGCCGATGAAGCAGACCAGGTCTGCGGCATTGACCACCTTGTTGGCGCTTTCGCGCGAATAGGTGCCGACTACGCTGACCGACAGCGGGTGGTTGCCGGGGATCGCGTCCTTGCCGTTGAGCGAGGTGGCGACCGGAATCTGCAAGGCCTCGGCGAGCGCGACCAGGTCGGCTTGCGCGGCCGACGCGCGCACGCCGCCGCCGGCGACGATCACCGGCCGCGCCGCTTGTTCGAGGCATTTGAGCGCCGCGCGCACGCTCGCGGCATCGGGCTCCGGCCGGAACGGCGGCACGCGGGCAAACAGCGGCTCGGTGAGCGGCTCCATCTCCGCTTCTTCGGCGTCGATCTG
>JASHWN010000397.1 GCA_030044035.1 Xanthobacteraceae bacterium | reverse complement strand
CGATTGCGCGGCGCTTCTGCGCGAGGCGGCGCAGGCCGCAGGCAGCTGGCATTTTTCCTTCCGCGGCCGCGCGGCGGACGCGTTCGCCGAGCCGGAGCGGCTTTCCGTCGCCGAAGCGTTCGGCCGCTTCGCCGGCATCGATTTGTTGGCGACATTGGGGGAGGGCGAGGCTGATCGCGCGGCGCTTGCCAGCGCCGCTGTGGCGGCGGGCGTCCGCATCGCCGCCGACGACACCTGGGGCGACATTTTCAGCCGCATCCTGGTCGAGCGCATCGAGCCGAAACTCGGCATCG
The DNA here is from genome assembly GCA_030044035.1 of Xanthobacteraceae bacterium. Classification (GTDB taxonomy): domain Bacteria; phylum Pseudomonadota; class Alphaproteobacteria; order Rhizobiales; family Xanthobacteraceae; genus BOG-931. Next base: position 5,290 of record JASHWN010000397.1, on the reverse strand, counting down.
GCCGCGCCACGATCCTCGACGAGTATCCCGCCGCGCTGGCGGCGTTGGCGCGGCCGTCGAGCGATCCGCGCGTCGCCGAACGCTTCGAGCTTTATGTCTGCGGCGTCGAAGTTGCCAACGGCTTTGCCGAGCTCACCGACCCCGTCGAGCAACGCCGCCGGCTCGAGGCCGAGATGGAAGAAAAGGCGCGCCGCTACGGCGAGCGTTACCCGCTCGACGAAGATTTTTTGGCGGCGCTCGCGCAAATGCCGGACGCCTGCGGCATCGCCCTCGGCCTCGACCGCCTGGTCATGCTCGCCACCGGCGCCTCACGCATCGATCAGGTGCTGTGGGCGCCGCTGGGGGATCAATAATGCTTTGCCACGCGGCGCAAAGGTTTGCCGCATAAGAGATCGGTCGCACCAATCGACGATGGTCAATTCAGGCGCTGCGCCGCGGCGCCTTGCGCCTGTCCGCTGCGCATCGACTGCACCAGCACGGCGGCGAGCACGAACAGGCCGCCGGCGGCGCCGGCGGCGACGCCGAGCGCGAGCTCCTGTCCGGAGAACTGCCAGAGGTGGGCGATGGTCAAGAACGTCGCGTCGAAAAAGGCGATCGACACTGCTGCCGGGACGGTGAACTCTTGCAATTGCCGCACCATGGTTGCGCTCCGGAATCGGCTCGAAAATTTTGCCCTGTGGCGGCTGTGCCCGCGGGCGGATACTGCTTAGCTTTGTAACCGATAGGTCTTAGCCGGCGGCTGTTGCGGCCGCTCGAATTGACGGGTCGCGGATCAGCCGATCTTAACCAAGCCGGCGGCGGCCGCGGTTCGGACCGGCCGACTTGGGACGCGTCGGGTGCCGGCGGTGGCCCGCGAATTGGCGCCCCGCCGTGCTATGATAGCGCCGTATTGGCGCATCACGCGCAAAAGCCGAATAACGGGATTTTCAGCATGCCGTCATCGGACAAGAAACTTCGGCTCGGCGCCTTCATGCGCCCGGCCAGCATTCATACCGGCGCCTGGCGCTATCCGGACGCCTGGCCGGACATGAACTTCAACTTCGCGCACATCAAAAGCTGCATCCAGCGGCTGGAAGAAGCGAAGTTCGACGCGTTTTTCATGGCCGACCACATGGCCGTGCTCAACATGCCGATGGACGCGCTCAAGCGCAGCCATACCGCGACCTCGTTCGAGCCGTTCACGCTGCTTGCGGCGCTGTCGCAGGCGACCGAGCGCATCGGGCTCGTCGCCACCGGCTCGACCACGTTCGATGCGCCCTATCACATCGCCCGGCGCTTTGCCTCGCTCGACCATATTTCCGGCGGCCGCGCCGGCTGGAACATCGTCACCACGTCGAATCCCGACGCCGCGCTCAATCTCGGCCTCGAAGAGCACATGGAGCACGGCGAGCGCTATCGCCGCGCACGGGAGTTTTACGACGTGGTGATCGGGCTGTGGGACAGCTGGGCCGACGATGCGTTCGTGCGCAACGTCGAGGAGGGTATTTTCTTCGATCCGGCAAAGCTGCACGTGCTCGATCACAAGGGCGAATATCTCTCGGTGCGCGGCCCGCTCAACATTGCGCGGCCGATCCAGGGCTGGCCGGTGATCGTGCAGGCCGGCGCCTCGGAGTCCGGGCGCCAGCTGGCGGCGGAAACCGCCGAAGCGGTGTTCACCGCGCAGAGCGATCTCGCCGCCGGGCGGAAATTTTACGCCGACGTCAAAGGCCGCATGGAAAAACTCGGCCGCGCCCGCGACCACATGAAAATCCTGCCGGGCTGTTTCGTCGTGGTCGGCGACACGGTCGACGATGCCAAGGCGAAGCGGCAAAAGCTCGACAGCCTGGTCAATTACGCCAATGCCATCGCCTCGCTGTCGATCGCGCTCGGCCACGATGCCTCGAAGTTCGATCCCGACAAGCCGCTGCCGGACGACATTCCGGAGAGCAACGCCTCGAAAAGCGGACGCGAGCGCGCGATTGCGCTCGGCCGGCGCGAGAATTTGACGGTGCGGCAGCTGGCGCAGCGGCTCGGCGGCTATTCGGGCCTCGCCATGGTGGGCACGCCGCAAACCATTGCCGACGAGATGCAGGAGTGGTTGGCGACCGAAGGCTCCGACGGCTTCACCGTGATGTTTCCGTATTTGCCCGGCGGGCTCGACGATTTCTGCGACCGCGTCGTGCCGGAATTGCAGCGCCGCGGCCTGTTCCGCCGCGATTACGAAGGCGCCACCTTGCGCGAGAATTTGGGCTTGCCGCGGCCGACCAACCGGTTCTTTGCCAATTGAAGCGACCGTCATTCCGGATCGCCGCGACCCGCCTGCGCCCGCTGTGCGAGCTACGGCGGGTGTGAGTCCGCCGAAGCGCAGAGCGCGTAGGCGGAAGCGGCGCGTCCGGAATCCATAATCCCTGCGCAGGGGTTATGGATTCCGGGCTACCCGTTGGCTCGGCCCCGGAATGACGAATGTGTTCAAACGGTGGATTGAAAAAGCTGCGCCCCTTTTGGGGCGCAGGCAGTTTTATGCAGCAGACTTTTATCTGTTTTATTTCCCGGCCTAATGGCTGTTCTGGTCCGGCTGCTGCTGGTTACCGTTCTGCGGCTGCTTCTGGTTCTGGTTCGTACTTATGCCGAGCTGGGCCAGGGTTTGTTCGGTCGGCTGACCATTTTGACTTTGGATGCCATTCTTCTGGTTGAAGGCTTGCACTGCCTTACTGGTGCGCGGCCCCATTTTGCCGTCGGCCCGCCCCGCGTTGAAGCCCTTCTTGTCCAACGCGGATTGCAGCTGGCGCACCTTGCCGCGGCTCAGGTTTTGCGCCGGGCTCGGCTGCTGGTTCGAAGTCTGGTTCTGCTTCTGCTGCTGGTTGTTCTGCGGCTGCGCCTGCGATTGCTGCTGCGTATCCTGCGATTGCTGCGCCTGTGGTTGCTGCTGCGGCTCAGTGGCCGTATCGTTCGCCGCGAAAGCCGGCGCAGCCAGGGCCGCGGTGGCCAGGAGCGTGATAATCGTTTTCTTCATAAGTGTTCTCTCCATGTTGCGCTTGGTGCTGCGCTTTGACCTCGTTGCTGCTGTGGGTTTCGGCTGCAACGGTTCCGCCACGGCGGAACGCGCCCGCGTTGCAGTCCTGTTGGGGCAACTCATGCCCCGCGACGTTGTTCGCCGAGGAACCCGCGAAAATTAGCCGCGCCCGGAATGTCGCGCGGCGAAAGGGAACAGAAAGAATTTGAATCGATGCTGTTGCGGGAACAAGGATGCCGGCAGCATTGGCGGCGCCGAACAACTACGCCCGCGTTTGCCAGTTCGGCGTGAAGCTCCCGGATCAGCGGCGTCCCGCAGCCGGGACACGACGTTTTGAGCTTGTGCGCCGACGCCGCTGCTTACGCCGTATGGCCGTCGAACTTGCCGGACTTCGGCGTCTCCTGGTCGCTCCGCGGCGTCATCTTGGCGGTGTCCTTGCCACCGGGGATGCCACGCGGCCCGAGTTCTTTGCGGGCGAGATCGTCCTCGGTCGGGCGGTCGTCTTCGTTGATCTGGCGCGGCATGGGTTTGCTCCTGGTCGGATTATTGGGCCGCTGTCACGGCGAGCGCATCGAAGCGCGCGCTGCTGCTCGGTGAGCTTGCCTTGCAATTGGGCAAGCGCAGCCTGCGTGGCAAGGGCGGCGCGCCAGCTGGCGTCGAGCCGCGACTCCATGGCTTCCAGGCGCAGGCTTCCAGGCGCAGGCTTCCAGGCGCAGGCTTCCAGGCGCGCAAGCGGCATCGCCGGCGACGATTTCGGCAATCGGCGTCGACGTCGCTCGCCGCGCTGGCGAAGGCCTGCTTGAGATCGTTGAGCGCGCCGCGCTGATCCTCGCTCGGCGCGACCCGTTGCGCCAACGCGCGTGCCGCCGGTTTGTTCCGTTCACGCAGGGCTCACCGCCGGCTTGCCCTGCGGTTTGGCGCCGAGCCGCAGGAGCGGCACCAGCACGAAGGCGAACGCGGTGAACGCCGCCGATACGATCACCAGCGGCGTCAGGTTGCTGTGAAACAGATGCGTATAGAGAACGGAGCCGACGTTGTCGGCGAGCGCGGTGGCGAGGTTGATGATCGACATCAGCACGGCGAAGGTGAATCCTTCGGCGCGCTGCGGCGCGTAATCGGCGGCGAGCGTCAGCGTCGCCACCGTCGCCAGCATCGCGGCAAAACCGCTGCAGAAATTCAGTATCGCCGCCGAAGTCTCGTTCGACAGCAACAGATAGGCGGCGGTCGTCACCACCCCGAACGCGATGCTGACGTTGAGCAGGTTTTTAAGCGTGAGGCCGCCGAACAAGCGGCGATAGAGCAGCGCGCCCGATACCCAGCCGGCCGACGCGATCGAGCCGAGAATGCCGATATAGGCTTGCGAAAATTTCAGGTGATCGGTCATGTGATAATAGAGTGGCGTGGCGAAGCCGGGACTGAAGTAATAAAGGAAAATGAAGAGCGCGATGACCCATAGCTCGCGCCGCTTGAAGGCGGCGACCAGGCCGCGGGCGGTGGCGCGCATGCCGGCAAGATCGATTGCGACTTTTTGCTCCGGGATCAGAAACAGCGTGCCGAAGATGACGGCGAGCGGCGCCACCCCGACGATGGCGGCGGCGACGTGCAGCGCCGAGGTAGGCGACAGGTGCTGCACCAATTGGCCGCCGGCGATCGCCGCCGCCATCGCGGCGATGTTGAACCACAGCCATTGCTGATTGACGAAGCGGCCGCTCTCGTGCAGCCGCTGCCCGTTCTCCACCAGCACCGCGCCGCACAGCGTGCTCGAGATCGCCATGGCGTAGGCGGTGATCATCAGCGCGAACACCAGCACGCCCGGCGCCTCGATCTGCGTCGCCCACAGATAGCCGCCAATCGCCGCGGCATTGGCGAGCAAGAGATAGCTTTTGCGGCGATAGCCCAACAGCGGCAGAAAATCGGAGATGAGGCCGTAGAGCGGCTTGATCACCCAGGGCAGATTGAACAGGGTGACGAAGGCGGTGACCTGGACCGGCGTCCAGCCGTGCACCTGCTTGAGAAAATAGGTCAGCGGCTGCGAGATCAGCCCGACCACCTGGCCGAGGCCTTCGACGACGTAGACCAGGGCGAAGAACCACAATAGCCGCTCGACCATGCGATGGTCGGCCGCGGGAGGCGCAGGTGATGCGGCCGGGCGTTCAGCAAGCGGATGGTCGACGGCTTTCTCGCTCGAATTCATAACTAGGTGTCGAGTGCTTTCTTCCATGTCATCATCCGCGCAAGCGGATGATCCAGTAATCACCGCATATGATATGCTTACTGGATGCCCCGCTTTCGCGGGGC
>JASHWN010000396.1 GCA_030044035.1 Xanthobacteraceae bacterium | reverse complement strand
TGAAAGCTTGTCCTGCGCCACGCCCTGTTCTTCGGCGGCGACGATGTAGAGCGCGAGCACCGGCAGCACCGCGCCGTTCATGGTCATCGACACCGACATGCGGTCGAGCGGAATGCCGGCGAACAGCGTGCGCATGTCGTAGATCGAATCGATGGCGACGCCCGCCATGCCGACGTCGCCTGCGACGCGCGGATGGTCGCTGTCGTAGCCGCGGTGGGTGGCGAGATCGAAGGCGATGGAGAGGCCTTTTTGGCCGGCGGCGAGATTGCGCCGATAGAACGCGTTGGAATCCTCGGCCGTGGAGAAGCCGGCATATTGCCGGATCGTCCATGGCTGGGTGACGTACATGGTGGGGTAGGGGCCGCGCAGGAACGGCGCCAGGCCCGGATAGGTGTCGAGGCTATCGAGGCCGGCGACGTCGGCCGGCGCGTACATGCCTTTGACCGCGATGCCTTCCGGGGTGAGCCACGGCGCGGCCGAGCCCGCCGGCGCGGCGGGCGGTTCGGCGAAATCGATCGTGCTGAAATCGGGGATTCGGCTCATCGATTCACGCATCCCTTTACGTCCGAGAGTTTATCACGCGGCGTGTAACAGCGCGACAGCTCGTCCCGACTGCCTTGGCGCAAGCGCGGCCCAAGCGCGGCCCAAGCGCGGCCCAAGTGCGGCCATGGTTGTCCTCAAGCTTAAAGCCGTCCGCAGCTCCAACCCGCCTTGCCCGATCATCCTGCCATTCGGCCGACGACCAGCGCTGCCGCCACCTGGGCGCCGCTCGCCCGGTTTATCGCAACCGAAGCACGGCTCGGCCGCTGGGCCGGCAAGCGCCCGATCACGGCCTTTACTTACGAGTTCGTCCGCTTCGGCGTGAAGCAAGCCTGGGCCTGTCTGTTCGGCGGCGCCATGGTGGCGTTGTTGATCGGCACGTATCTCTGGTACCCGCGCGGTGCAAGCCTCGCCCGCTACGATTTTCTGTTCCTGATGGCGATCGCCATCCAGGCCGCCATGCTGGCGTTCAAGCTCGAGACCTTCGACGAGGCCAAGGTCATTCTCATCTATCACATCGTCGGCACCGTCATGGAGGTGTTCAAGACCGGCGTCGGCTCCTGGATTTATCCCGAGCCCAGCATTTTTCACATCGCCGGCGTGCCGCTGTTTTCCGGCTTCATGTATGCCTCGATCGGCAGCTACATCGCGCGCAGCTGGCGGCTGTTCGATTTCCGCTTTCTCCGCCACCCGCCGCTGTGGGCGGTGCATGCCCTGGCGCTCGCGATCTACGTCAATTTCTTCGCGCATCACTACATGCCCGACCTGCGCGTCGGCCTGTTCGCCGCCGCGGCGCTGCTGTTCGGCCGCACCTGGATTTATTACCGCATCCATTATCGCTTTCGCCGCATGCCGCTGTTGCTCGGCTTGTTCCTCGTCGCGCTGTTCATCTGGTTCGCCGAAAATCTCGGATCGGCCTCGCATGCCTGGCTCTATCCGCACCAGATGACGGGCTGGTCGGTGGTCCCGCTCGCCAAGTTGGGCTCTTGGTTTTTGCTCTTGCTCGTCAGCTATGCGCTGGTGGCGATCGTGAACCGGCCGCTGCCGGTCGATGCGGCGGCGCTGCAAAACGCCGGCGCTCAGCCGGTCAGCGCCTGATAGGCGGCTTGCAACAGTGAAAGCGCGTCGCAGCCTTCGTAAGTGAACGACCGCACGTCGGCAGCCCGCCACTGCCCCTCGCGCGCAGTCGGCCGTCCGGCAACATAAATATGTCGCGCGCCCGCGGCGTTGAGCGCGGCTGCAGCCGGCGTGGCCGCGCTCTCATAAGCCTGGTCGGAGCCGCAAAGGCACGCCAGCGGCGTGTTTGCGTTCTTAAAGGCAGCGCCGAGCCTCGCCGGCTCGATTTGTTTGCTCACCGCTTCAATGCCGCCGGCCGCGAAGAAATTCCTGGCGAAACTGGCGCGCGGCATGAAGTCGGCCGGCGTGCCGAGACAGGCGAGAAAGATTCTTGGGCGCGCGCCGGTTTCGGCCAGCATGCGATCGGAGATTTCGCGCAGCCGCTCGAACGGCTCGGCAAGACGAATGCGCGGCAGCGGCTTGGTGCCGAGGTCTTTCGCGGCCTCAGGCTCGGGCCAAGGCGGCACATTGAGCACGTTCGGCGCGGTTTCGTGAAGGTCCGGATAGGCGTTGGTGCCGGTCAGGATATCGCTGCGGTGTGCGGTTGCTGTTTGCCGCTGCGCCCGCACTACCGAAACTTTTTGCGCAAAGAGCCCGCTTTGCAGCGCCGCCCAGGCGCCGCCGGCGCGTTCGATGTCGGCAAACTGAGCCCATGCCGCCGCACAGAGCTCTTGCGTCAGCGCTTCCAGGGCACCGGAGCCCGCGGCCGGATCGGCGACGCGCGCGAGGTTCGACTCTTCGAGCAGCACGAGCTGGATGTTGCGGGCGATGCGGCGCGCGAACGCGTCCGGCAGGCCGAGCGCCGCGGTGTGCGGCAGCACGGTGATCGCATCGGCGCCGCCCAGTCCCGCCGCGGCCACTGCGATCGTGTTGCGCAGAATGTTCACGTAAGGATCGTACCGCGTCAGCATGCGCCACGCGGTCTCGGCTGTGACCAAGGCTGCGGCGGGATCGAGCCTGCATGCCGCCTGCACGCGCGCCCAAAGCTTTCGCACTGCGCGGAATTTGGCCATGGTCAAAAGCTGATCGGCGTCGGCGGTCAGGCGGAAATAGATCGCATCGCGGGCGGCCCTGAGCGTCATGCCGCTTGCTTCGAGGGCGCGCAGATAGGCCA
>JASHWN010000395.1 GCA_030044035.1 Xanthobacteraceae bacterium | reverse complement strand
TTATAACCTCGTTACCCGACCGCGCGCCTACGAGCCGGTCGGCTTTGCCGAGCTGCGCGGCTTCGCCGACGCCTACGATCTGCTTCGCCTCGTCATCGAGACGCGCAAGGACCAGATGGAGCGGCAGCGCTGGTGCATCCGGCCGCGCGGCCCCCTCCCAACCCTCCCCCGCTTGCGGGGGAGGGAAGGGTGGGGGCTCGCCCGCTCGCACGGTCCATTCCAAACCCTCTCCCGCTTGCGGGGGAGGGTAGGGAGGGGGGCCGCGGCCGACGCCGACACGCCCGCGCGCATCGCCGCGCTCGAAAAATTCTGGCAAAAGCCCGACGGCGTCACGCGCTGGAAGACCTGGCTGCGGGCGCTGCTCGAGGACATGTTCGTCATCGACGCGGCGACGCTGTATTGCCGGCGCACGCGCGCCGGACAATTGTGCGCGCTGCACCAGCTCGACGGCGCCACCATCAAGCGCGTCATCGACGATTGGGGCCGCACGCCGCAGCCCTACGCCGCGCCCGACGGCAGCACGATCTATCCGCCGGCCTATCAGCAGGTGCTCAAAGGTCTGCCCGCCGTCGACTACGCGACGCGCGACATCATCTATCGGCCGCGCAACGTGCGCGCCCACCGGGTCTACGGCTACTCGCCGGTGCAGCAGGTGCTGATGACGGTCAACATCGCGCTGCGCCGCCAGCTCTGGCAGCTCGATTATTTCTCCGAGGGCTCGATCCCGGACGCGCTGATCGGCGTGCCGGCGGGCTGGACGCCGGACCAGATCCGCCAGTTCCAGGACTATTGGGACACCGAGTTCGCCGGCGATCTGGCCAAGCGGCGGCGGGCGAAATTCGTGCCGGGCGAGAGCGCGGTGCGGGTGCACCAGACCAAGGAGCCCGAGCACAAGCAGGATTTCGACGAGTGGCTCGCCCGCATCATCTGCTACGCGTTTTCGGTGCCGCCGCAATGGGCGGTCAAGCTGATGAACCGCGCCACCGCCGACAACCAGTCGGCGCAGGCCGAGGACGAGGGGCTGGAGCCGACCAAAGAGTGGGTCAAGGACCTGGTCGACGAGGTGATCGCCGAAGAGTTCGCCTCGCCGGACCTCGAGCTGATGTGGCTCGACGAGGACACCGGCGCCGCGCAGATCGAGGCGCAGCTCGAAGCCCGCGTCAAAATCGGCGCCGCGACGCTCAACGAACTGCGCGACGCGCTCGGCCTCGACCCCTTCGCCAACCCCGCCGCCGACCGCCCGATGGTGCTCACGCCCACGGGTTACGTGCCGATCGAGGCGGGTGGGGGTGGCAATGCGAGCCCGTCGCCGAGCGACGGAGGGCGAGCGGCAGACGCGCGACCAGCGCCAGCCGTTCAAAAATACAATCCCGACCAGCCGCGCGTTCCAGCAGGGCAGTCCGCCGGTGGACAGTGGACGAAGGACGGCGAAGGCGGCGGCCCGAGTAACTTAAACACCGCCCCAGATAGAGGAGGAGCCACTTCCGACAATGCGCCGTCGTATGCCCTACCGATAAATGATCCACGCGTCATTTCCGACGTAACGCCCGACAACACCTGGAAACCCGGTGCACAGTACGCGCAGGATGTAGTCCCTCCAAAGGGAGTAGTTGGTCTTTCCGCGACGCTCCGAGCACTTGTTGAAGAGGGCCGGATCACGGCAGAGGAAGCCATCGAGGTCCAACAAAACGCCGAAGCCCTCAGAGCCTTTGACAACGCCCGAATTATGGCGGCAATCGAAAGCAGAACTGTGAGCGAGGCGAAGAGCGTGCTAAGTTCGCCGGAGTTTGCCCAGCTTCGTGCCGCCTACGAGGCCGGCCAAGAAACAACAGTGACGATTGGCGGGCGAACAATTCGATATGTGCCGGGCCAGCCGGAAGTTTTCCCGGGTATGACTGACTTCATCGGTAATGGCTTTTCAATGGGTCCATCAGCGTTTAAATCCCCGCAAGAGACCCAGGCAACCGTATTGCACGAGCTTTACAGACTGAACACCACGGTAGCGGGCGCCGCCCAGACCCATTCGGGCGAGTCGACCTTTGACGAAACTACCGCTGCTCAGGCCTTTGTGAAAAGAATTATGGAATCAGGAGTCATGGATCGATGAGTGAAATGAGCCTCGCACGGCGGCGCTGGATCGAGGCCGCAAAAACCTTAGGGCTCGATCCGAAAGCCGTCGTCCCTTGCCCGGAATGCGGCCAGGGCACGTTGCGTGTCTTCGAGGCCCGCATGGGTCCTGACAGGCTCGCCCGCGATATGCAATGTACGGTTTGTCACCGGCGTGAGGTTGTGACGGCCTTGAGGCCCAGCGGAGCGAAAAAGCTATTTGTATTATCGGACCAACAACTGTCCTCCGTGGCGGAGTGGCAGTTGGCGATCGACGGTGAAGGCTATCCACTCCAATTGCAGGGAGACAAATCTATTGAGTCAGTCAGTGGTTTTTTGCCGGCACGATTGCGTGACATCGAAACTGGCTTCGAATTCAGTCATTGTCAGGCCGATGAATTCCTGCGGGAAATTCCCAGTGTAGATTTCGGCCGCGCCTGGAAACATGTCCTTGCGCTTCGATGGAGTGGCGATGCGAGAGAGGGGCCGGCGGTCTGGATGGCTGCGACTGCCTACGCCACGGCAACCGATGGTGTGGTGTTCGACGAAGAAGCGCGAATAATTCGCTCGGCGGTCAAGGCTCGAATTGTTGTCGAGCAGATCGAACGTGACATGCCGTGGGCGGAGGCTATGGAGCGATACTTCAGAGAGCTCGATTCGCATTGACGCCGCCAGCTCTGGCAGCTCGATTATTTCTCCGAAGGCTCGATCCCCGACGCGCTGATCGGCGTGCCGGCGGGCTGGACGCCGGACCAGATCCGCCAGTTCCAGGATTATTGGGACACCGAGTTCGCCGGCGATCTGGCCAAGCGGCGGCGCGCCAAGTTCGTGCCGGGCGAGAGCGCGGTGCGGGTGCACCAGACCAAGGAGCCGGAGCACAAGCAGGATTTCGACGAGTGGCTCGCCCGCATCATCTGCTACGCCTTTTCGGTGCCGCCGCAATGGGCGGTGAAGCTGATGAACCGCGCCACCGCCGACAACCAGTCGGCGCAGGCCGAGGACGAGGGCTTGGAGCCGACCAAAGAGTGGGTCAAGGACCTGGTCGACGAGGTGATCGCCGAAGAGTTTGCCTCGCCGGACCTCGAGCTGATGTGGCTCGAAGAGGACACCGGCGCGGCGCAGATCGAGGCGCAGCTCGAAGCGCGCGTCAAGATCGGCGCGGCGACGCTCAACGAACTGCGCGACGCGCTCGGCCTCGACCGCTTCGCCAACCCCGCCGCCGACCGGCCCATGGTGCTCACGCCGACGGGCTACGTGCCGATCGAGGCGGGTGGGGGCGGCAATGCGGGTCCGTCGCCAGGCGGGGGAGGCCGAGCGGCAAATGCTCAATCGACGCCTGCCGT